>JALZAA010000474.1 GCA_030948625.1 Actinomycetota bacterium | reverse complement strand
TGAAGTCCCTGCTACCCGGTGCGTAACCGCAGACCCTTATCCCGCGGACCCTTGTCTTTTCTCGCCGGACTTCTATCCCGGCTTTAAGGAAACCCAATACAGAGGCGTCGGCGGGAATCGAACCCGCGATGAGGGTTTTGCAGTTCTCCGCGTGACGTTCGCGGGCATTCGCTGACGGTCGCCCCCTGGCAAACGACGGCCGGCGAAGGTCAGCGAATGGTGGCGAAAGGCTACTGAAAGGCTACTGAGCGACGCACCTACCAGCGCCGGGCCGGGGAAATCGGCGTCGTCCTGAGCGCCGAGCAATTTGGGAGCGTGTACGCATCTACCAATGGTGTCACTAGCATCGAGACACCGGGGCACCACGACCACACCAGAGCGCGCCAGCCGCCCATGTCGCGGGTGATCACCGCTGGATACAGTTCGGCCAAATGAGGATTCCATTCATTCGACGGGTTGAGGTTCCCAGGAGATTGATCTCGGTGGAGCGGGAAGAGTTCATTCGCTCCACGTATGGCGGTTCCGCGTTCTTGCTGGCAGGCGGCACCTTCTGGCTGTCCGGCGCTCTGCTGAGCAGCCTGGACCCAGCATTGAAGATTCCCTTCGTCATCTGGGGCGGGTTGATGGTTCCGGTCCTCGGCTTTGCCTACGGGAGGCTCCAGGGTGCGCGGTTCTTATCTCAGTCGCAGTACACGTCGCTTGCCGTGATCGCGCCCGCGCTCGAGATCGCGGCGATACCGATCATGATCTATTTGCAGGACATCAGACCAGACGCGCTGCCCGCAATTCTTATGATCGCCGCCGGCGCCCACTTGCTGATCTACATGTGGCTGCATATGGACTACGCCTACTACATCGCGGCCAATGTCCAGGTGCTGCTGGGCCTCCTGTTCCTGTTTGGAGTGCTGTTTGTGGGCTCATATCCGCTGCAGATGCTGTCAGCTGGTCTTGCCTCGATCCTTCCGGCGTTGGTGGTATGGCGCGACAGCAGCCGAACGCTCGAGCTGTACAGGAAGGCATGACGCGGGGCATCCGGTGGGTCGAGACAAGACCCGGCAATTGGACCTCGCGGATCCTAGGCAGCCTCCTTGAAACGTTGGATGAACTATCAAAGGCTACTGAGGTTCTTTCGTGCCGCGATCGAGGCGACGAAATCTCGATGAATGTTCCGGATCACTGAGGCGTCGGCGGGAATCGAACCCCCGATGAGGGTTTTGCAGACCCCTCGCCCATTTTCGCGTGTTCAGGTCGAGAAATGCAGCAAATTTCAAAAATCGCGCTCCCCGGCTGACCATCTCGGCCCCGCAGACTCATGTCTTGATGCTGAGCCCGATAGGCATCGCCAACCGCGAGCGAGCAAATCCTCGGGCACACTGCCGGCGTGTACCCACTCGTCCGGCTCAGGAAGCTTCACGCAGATGGCGCTGTGTACGTCAGCTGGTACGGCTATCGGTTGCCCGACCACGACGGCTTCGTGCGTCTGTTCGTCCCCTCCGGTACGCCGAGGCTGCATTCGAAGGGGTCGTGGGCGCCTGAGGGGATCAGCGTCACGGCGATCGATCCGCTGCGCCCGTACGTCGTGCACTGGTGGCGGAGCGAAGAGCGCGCTGGTTACTACGTCGATGCTGTCCGTTCGATCGAGGTCGGCTCGAGCGTCGTGTCCTACGTGGACCTGTACCTGGACCTCGCATACGAAGGCCGCGAGTGGATGTTGCTCGACGAAGAGGAGTTGCGAGCGGCGTCGGAGGACGATGCACATTTGGCCCGCGACGCGATCTCCGAGGCGCGCGCCCTCATCGAGGCAGGTGCATCCCTCTTCGATGCGAGCAGCGACATCTGGACCGTTCCTGCGGATGCGATGAGCCTGACGCCGCGCGCCGTGGAGCGGCTCGACTAGACCGAAAGTCGAAGCACCCTTCGCCCCTACGCGGACGGTGCGCTGAAGCTGCACGCCGATGAGGATGCTGTCGTTGAGCTCTGCGCATTCGATGTCGGCGTAGCAGGTTGGATCGAGGAACCACGCGAGGCGCACGGTGCGCTCGGATGCGACCATCGACCGCGTGAAGACGTGTGTGTGCGCCGAGAGCGTGCTCCCGGGCACTTTCGGCCAAAACGTTCGATCCCACCCCCCCCAGACGGAAGCGTCATAGTTTCCGGGTGGTCTCGTGGGACTTTGGTGGTCGGCAGTGGGCCGGCGCGCCCAGCGAGCGCTGCGCGACCATCGCCAAGTAGGCAGCTGCCGCAGATCGGATCGGTGCCCTTGTGACGACACGGCGCAGTCTCGCCACGCTCGCGATTGTCGTGCTGATCCTCGTCGTCGGCGCAGGCGTCCTCTACGCGGTGAGATCACAAGAGCCGCCAACGCGCGTGTTTGTGGCCCCGTCATCGACTCCGACCGCCACATCAACGCCCGCGTCGTCGTCCCCCGTGAGCGGTCGCTACGTGAGCCTCCTCGGGTATTCGATCGAGCTGCCTCTGCCTTGGCACCGGTCGTCATGCTCGGGCGTCGACACTCAGCAGACCGGCATCCGCGGTGGCGAAGAGTTCTGGTCCGTCAGCGTGCGCGACGAAACGGGGACGGACATCGGCGTTAGCTATCCAGTCCTGCGGGTCTTCGCCGAGGCCAACCCACAGAACCTCACCCCGCGCCAATGGGCCGAGCAAGGGAAGAGTGTTTTCACGGGGATCCCTGGAGATCGGATCGAAGATGTGATGTACGCCGAACGGCCGGCCGCGCGCCTGGACCGCGCTGGAGTCCCGCCGACGTACCACGTGGCTAACGCCGGGCGCATGTACGTGGTGAACCCCTTCGCCACGCGCCCACCGATAGATGCCAGCACACAGCAGACGATAGTCCGCATCATCGAGTCGTTCCGGTTCCTCACCGCTGCTGAGCAGGCCGCGGCACGCGCGGCCCTGCCCACGGCACCTCCCCCGCGCACGCCAGAACAGGTCGCCGATGGCGTCACGGCGGCCTTCGCGGCCAAGGATCTCGTCGCCCTAGCGACGTACGCCGCGGCCTGCATCTCTACCGCGGGGGAACAGGCGGGCGGCATCTTCGTCAGCCGCGAGAAATACCTCGACGACCTCCGTGCCGCATTCGCCGCTGGCCTCGTCGTGACAGTCCGCCCACGCCCGTTGGACGGCGATCGAGCGTTGGGAAACCTCACAGCTGCGTCGACCTGGCAGGACTCGCGCGGCACGAAAGATCGCAAGCTCATGCTCTACCGCGGCGAGAACGATCGCTGGGAGTGGCAGGGCACGATCGAGCGCTTCTGAAATGCGCGACAACGGCCTGATGAGTTAGCACGCGTCAGCACGAAGAAGGACCGGTGTTTTGTAATGACCATGTTGAACTCGCGTGCCGTTCTCGCTGGGTTCTTGCTTGCTCTCGCGCTGACCTTGGTCGGCTTCCTCCTCCAGCTTCCTGCGATCGGACTCTTTGCCGGCATCGCGGCCGCCCACGTCTGACGCATCCTATGGGTGGTCGCGCGCCGCCCTCAAAGCATCGGCGGCGCTAACAGGCGGAGCCGCTCAGCTCGTAGCCGCAACGCGGATGCTGATAGACGAAGCGGCGGGCATACAGGAAGTGACGCTCGTTGAGTGATCCCGTCGCGAGCGGTCCGGCCAAGGCGTCGTCGTCGCCTTCGCCGGGGCGCGTCGTCTTTAATTTACGGACTGGGCTGCCGCTGACCTACGAGGCCGGGCCAGTCGGTGGTGCCGTTGGCCATCGCACGGTCTACCGCTGGGAACGTTGGTTGGCCGAGTGAGTCAAGATGGGATGGCACCGACGCGGGAGCTAGCGGAGAGCGATTAGGTCGGCGACCTGATTCACGTCGCGGGCGGCGAGAATCATTCCCGTGCGGAAGTCAAGGGCACGCAGGGTGGCGCTGCCGGGATATGACCACCGGGTCAGGTAGGCGACGCCCTGCCGCTCCGTGACGCCGGTCTCAGGGGGCCCGGTGACGCGCGCGAGCTCGTGCAGGTCCGTCGCGTCGAGGAGGGCCGACTCCTCTCCGGACGACAGCAGGCGGCTCCCATCGCTCGACAGGAGGAGCAGGCGCGCACCCCCCGCGACGCGTGCGGTCTCGCCCATGGTGGAGAGATCGACACGCTGTACCGCGATCGGCACGAGCGTCACCTGGCCGGGATCGCTCGCCAGCACGTCCTCGCGCAGTCCGCTCACGTAGAGCCAGCGCCCGTCGGGGCTGATCGTGGCGACCTTGCGCGTCGTCGAGACCAACTTCGCCCCACCCGGCGGCCCTTTCGACGACGACCGGGTGTGGATCGCGAGCTCGCCGGTCTCGGTCTCGTGCAGCAGGTCGACGATCCGAACGACATCGCGCTCGGCGTCGACGAGGACAAGTCGACTGCGCGCGAGGTCCCATGCCGCGCCGGGCACGATCATCCGATACGGGTAGAGCCCCGATTCGCTCACGGCGAACTGGCCGAGTCGCATCCCGCTCAGGTGCAGCTGTGAGCTGATGCGACCCGATGCCGAGTCGATGAAGACGACCGCCGCGTCGTCCTTGGCTAGGCTGCCATCGTTGGGGGCGGCAAGCACCGCGATGCGGGAGCCGGCAACGCGCGTTTCGTACGGCTGAAACCCCGCGGGTAACCGGGCGAGCTCGCGGACGGTGAGTGTGGCGATGTCGGCGGCGAAGATCGCCTGGAGGTCGGTATCGACAGAGCGCAGCCAGTAAAGCTGCTTGCCGTCGGCGGACCAACCGAACCAGTCGAGGTTCTGGTTGATCTGGACATCGGTCACACGATCGGTCCACGCCAGCGGGTCGACCAGATGAAGAACCCCGCCAGTTCCGCTCCCACCGCCCGACGGTGGCCAGACGAAGGCGGCCAACGTGCGTCCGTCGGGCGACAAGGCGGAGCGGTAGTGGTGTCCCAAGTAGAGCGGCGTGAAGCCTGGTATGTCCGCGAGCGTTGCCGGGTCGATCGGGCGAGCGAATAGCGCGCCGAGCCCGAGCCCCTCCACGCGGACAAGCAGGAGGGAAGCGCTCGCGCCGCTTGGCTTGGCCATGGGTGCCGGGGTAGTCGAGGGGCCCGCCGTCCCGCCCGCCACAAGCGGCGTTGCCGCGGCGGGCGTCGGGGCGGAGGAATCCGCGGCCACCCGCGGTGTCGCGACGCACGCGGCGAGCAGCGTGGCGCAGGCGAGCAGTCGGAGGTATCGGCCGAGGGCCATCATCGACTCCCTTACAACGCGCGATTCGGGGCGGTTCCGCAAGTATCCCTAGCCGACTAAACGAACCGATCTCGCCAACGCACCTTCTATTAAGACCCCAGCATGGAGAGGGATGGAGCGCGAAGGATGGCTGCGAGCCTGCGAAGCGGCGTATCCGAGCGTCTACCGGGCACTCCTCGGTTTGGGAGCAAGCCCCGCGGACGCCGCGGAAACGCTGCAGGACGCGTTCGAGCGCGCGATCGTGGTGCCGGGCGAGGTGCACAGCCCCGAGGGCTGGCTCTTCGTCGTGGCCCGACGACGCTGGCGGGCGACGCGTTGGCGCTCGCGGTTATTCAGCCCGCTCGAATGGCTGCGCCGCGAGCCGTCGATGGCCGCGCCGCGCGATGACTACCTCGTGTTGCGCGCGGAGCTCGGCCGACTCACGGAGCGGCAGCGCGAAGTGCTGGTGATGCGCTACTTGGTCGGACTGTCCCAGGAGGAGACTGCCGCCGCGCTCGGGATCGCGACCGGCACAGTCGCCGCGACCGCGCATCAGGCCGCGACGCGGCTGCGGGCCCGGCTCGGAGACTGGTATGACTGACGACGACGACCGTGACATGGCCCGGATCTTCGATCGCGCGTTCGCGAGCGTGGACGTTCCGTCGCTCGAGACGATCCGCCGCCGACGGGCTCGCCCGGTAACGACGCTGGTCCCCGCTGCGCTTGCGCTGGTGGCCGTCGTCGTGGTCGCGGGCTTCGTTGGCGGATGGCTCGGCGGACGACGAGCGCCGGCGACCGCACCGACGCCCCTCGACTGCGGATCGCCCACGGCGCTCGTGCCCCACCCGCGCGAGCCCTTGTTGACCGGCGCGCCGCTGGGACCACTCCTGATCCGCGGCTACTACGCGGAGGGGGCGACGACCGCGGTGGTGCAAGGATTCGTTCCCGGCTACCCGACCAAGATGCTGGCCCTGATCGCGCGCGATATGCAATCCAACGTCACGCTGACCGGCGCGCGCTGTTCGGACGGTCAACCGCTGCGGTTCTGGATGGGTCCGGGTCGCGACGCCACGCCGTTCCCGCAGGCCGACCTTCCCGTCAGTGAGCAACGGATGGCGACGACCGGTCAGCTCGATCCGACGCTCGAGGCGCTGCAGCTTCCGACGACGGCGGGGATCATCGACCAGGGCGGCTACATGCTCTTCCCCAGCGCGGGCACGTACCGCATCGAGGGCTTCGCGAGCGGCGGGAAGATCGGCGAAGTGACGCTCCTTGTGACCACCGATGTTCCGCCCGCTGCCAATCAGACGACGACACCCTGCCCGGTGACGACCACGCGCACGGTCTTGGGCGTCGTCGTGTCCTCGGGCGACCTCGGATTGCTGGAGATGCGACCCGGCTCGTTCCCCGGCGAAAAGGTCGTCGTCCTCGCCCGTCAGGGCAATGCTCCGGGAGACTCGCTGGAGATCCGCGCCAGCGCACTGGGTCCGCAAGGCGGCGGTGAGGTCGTGTTGTCGATCCCCGCCACCGCTCGCGCGACGGTGTGGAGTACCGCGGTCTTCGAGCTGAACAGCAAACCGCTCGGCAACGTGGGCTGCTGGCGGATCACCCGGTTGGACGCACCGGCCCGCGATCCGGGGATCGTCATCGATCTCGGTCGTGCCCCGACCGATCTGGCCGCGATGCAGGTCTTCGATGTCGACGGTTACCAGTTCAGCGCACAGCTCCTGTTCGATCGCGCGTACGGCTTGAACCCAGCCGACGCCGCGCACACCAGCGGACTCGAAGGCGTGGGTCTGGCTTGTACGTGGATCCGCACGGGACCTGACGTGTCCGATGCAACCGAGCTCTTCGGATCACCCGCCTTCCCGACCGGGCTCACCCACTGGACGCCGCTCACCCGTGGCACCGGTGGTGGTCGGACCGGTGGCCTTCCGGTCAGCGCGTCCCAAGATCCCGGCGTGACCGAGGTGGTGTGTGGAATGCGTGACGGAGCCGGCGAACACGGGGTCGACCTCATGGTCTGGTTCACGCGCGCACCGGGGACCACGACGGTGACCAGCCTGAGCGTGCTCCCGTGGCGCCGCTGGCTGCCGTGATCGCAAGCTTCGCAGTTTCAGTCTCGCGCTACCGCTCGGCGGTTACGGGCAGCACCAGCCGTCGAGCGTGCCGCCGAGCGGGACGACGATGCGCGCGTTGGGAGCGTCAAGCTGAATGAACTGCCATCCGCCCCCGGTCGCTGAGGCGACCCAGTGGCCATCAGTCGACGGGACGAAAAACGCTTTACGGCCGACGACGTACTCCGCTTCCACCCGGGCCTGCCGATCCAAGACCACGAGTCGGCCGTCGAGCGTGGTTTGGCCGCATTCAGGCCCGGTGAGCATGACCAGGTAGTGCGGTCCGCTCCAGGCCGACTGCTGGATGAAGCAGGAGTTGGTGGGCGCGCGGAACACCCCGACCGGACCACCAAGGGTCGCGCGCATCGCCACGAATCCTGCGGACAGGTTGTTCCCCGCGCCGACGACCGCAAAGACCGCGCCGTCGGCGCTCCAGTCCGGTGGACGCATGCGGAGGTCGCCATCGAACGTCGCGGGAGGAACGGCATCGTGGACCGCGCGTCCGTTCGGCCGACTACCACTGGGAACTTCACCTAGGTTGTGCCGGCCTCACCGGTGGCGCTCTCGCCTGCCTGCAGCTTGTCGAGTACTTCAATGAACGCTTCGTATGGCTGCGCGCCGAGCAGCAGGTAGCGCTGGCCGACGACGTGCGCGGGGATCGCGTTGATCCCCATTGCCATCGCTTCCTCGCGGTACCGGTCGAGCAGCGCCTCGTAGCGGCCCTCGTCCAGCCCGCGCTGCTGGTCCGCCGGGTCGAGACCGGCTCCCGCGACGATCCGCTGCAGGTCCGCCAGGCGATCCAGGTCCGCGGTCGCCTCCCAGTGCGCCTTTTGGCGGGGGTTTTGGCCAACACGGCGATAGTCGCTGACTCCGTTCGGTCGATGACGAGATTGGAAGGGCTTAGAACGCCCCGGGTTCGTCCTCGTCACGGATGGTCTGCGCGCCGGCCGCGTTCAGGACTTGCATCGCGCGGTTGCGCTCCTCGCCGGGGCACTGAACCGACACGACCGCGCCGCCGCGGCGGATCGCACGGGCAAATGCGGTCGCGTCCGGCGCATTGCGCCCGAGGGTCGACCCGACGACCAGCCCAATGACCGCGAAGCCGCCCACAGCACCGATGGACCCGATCACGAATTCGACTGGATCGTCCCCGAGGTTGCCCCAAATGCTGATAACGACAACGAGAACGATTCCGATGATCGCGCCGATGATGAATCCCCGCGCCGGGTAGTTGTTTCTGCCGACCTCGGCCGCCCGCGACGGATCGTCAGCGACCATCTGGACCAGCCCGGCTTCAAACCCAGCCAAGTCGAGTGCGTGCATCGCCGCGACCGCCTCCCCTTCATTGGGGAAGATGCCCACGACGGTGTGCAGTGGCATGGTGCGGCTGACCTCCGTCATAGCCACAACGCGAGCATCAAGCGTGCCGTCAGCGCGGACCGCGCGGATTCATGCGGGACTGCGCGGACCCCCAGCGAATCCGGCTACTTCCGTCCACAAGCGGGCCGCACCACTGGTGAGGCCGAGATGGCGATGACCGGCCGAACCGTGGCATCGGACAGCGTCATCGCATGATCCTGGGGCGTGGGGGCGGCCCGGGGTGATGCTGCTCGATGGGCCCAACGCGAGTTGCCGTCGCGTGCTCGTGAGGGCCTTCGATCGTGACCTCAATCCGCACCGGTGACCGGACGATCCCCTCGAGGTGGTGAGGCTCGATGCCCGACGCAGCAAGCAGCGTGAACATGATGCGCTCGCCTTGATCGGTCTCGAGGTGGAAGACCTCGCCGTCCAGGTCGATGATCCTGCCAGTCAGCGTCTCAGCCATCCGGGTCACACTTTCGCAGGGGGTTCGCTCTCGGTGCGTGACCCGATTGGCGTCCCGGACGACCCTGAGTCTGTTGGCGCAGGACGACACACCGGACCGGACCTTATCGAGCGAAATCCGCCTGAACCGCATTGTACCGAGGTTGGTTGGTATCGGGTTTTGGTCGTCCGCGTTAGCCGCTGAGCACTCATCGGTGGTCATGCCGCCGACAAGCGACTCGGTCGGGCTCGCCGGCGCGATGTCGCTCACGCGGCTACGCCGCGAAGCGCCTGCAGAAGCGGGGCGTACCGCTGCAGGTGATCATGCAAGTCGGCGGCTGGAAACGAGAGGCCATGCCGACGCGCTACATCGGCAAGTACGACGAAGGCGAACTCCAAGCCTTCCCCACCGCCGATCTGCGTTCACTGCTGCGAGGCGCCTGACCTAGACCCTTGTCCCACAGACTCTTGTCTTCCAGCACTAGATTCATGTCCTAGCGTTCAGGAAACCCAATGCTGAGGCGTCGGCGGGAATCGAACCCGCGATGAGGGTTTTGCAGACCCTTGCCTTGCCACTTGGCGACGACGCCGGGGAACACCGATTTTACCGGCCTAGCACGCGGAGTGCATGCTTTGTCGCGC
>JALZAA010000472.1 GCA_030948625.1 Actinomycetota bacterium | reverse complement strand
CGGCGGTCCCGGTGGCCCGCCTGGCGGTCCGCCTGGCCGCGGCGGCTTCGGCGGCCGCGGCCGGCCCGGTCCTCAGGGGCAGCGCCCGCGACGCAAGAAGCGTCGTCGTCGCGACTTCGAGGACCTCGGCCCCGCCGAGCGTCCGCAACTGACTCCGGCCGACGCGCCGGTACCCGAAGGCGAGATCGTCGTGCCGCGCGGCATGACGATCCAGGAGCTCGCGCCCAAGCTCAACCGCACGTCTGCCGACCTCGTCCGCATCCTGTTCGACGCGGGCGAGATGGTCACCGGCACGCAGTCGCTCGCCGACGAGATGGTCGAGCTCATCGCGGAGACCTTGGGCGCCGAGGTGCTGATGGTCGAGCCCGGCCAGGAGGCCGAGCTCGAGCTGCAGGCGCTGCTCGGCGACGAGGGAGAAGAGGAGGACGAGGCTCTCCTCGAGCCGCGCGCGCCCGTCGTGACCGTGATGGGCCACGTCGACCACGGCAAGACCACGCTGCTCGACCGGATCCGCGAGACGCACGTCGCCGAGGGCGAGGCCGGTGGCATCACCCAGCACATCGGCGCATACCAGGTCGTCAAGAACGACCGCGCCATCACTTTCATCGACACGCCGGGTCACGAGGCGTTCACGGCCATGCGCGCACGTGGTGCGCAGGCCACCGACATCGCCGTGCTGGTCGCCGCCGCCGACGACGGTGTGATGCCGCAGACGGTCGAGGCCATCAGCCACGCCAAGGCGGCCGAGGTGGCCATCGTGGTTGCGATCACGAAGATCGACCGACCCAACGCCGACGCGCAGCGCGTGCGCCAGCAGCTCGTCGAGCGGGAGCTCGTACCGGAGGAGTGGGGCGGCGACACGCTCGTCGTCGAAGTGTCCGGCACGGAGGGCACCGGCGTGCCTGAGCTCCTCGACGCGATCCTGCTCGTCGCCGACGTCCAGGACCCGCCGCTCATGGCGAACCCGAAGGCGCCGGCTCGGGCGTTCGTCCTCGAGGCGAACCTCGATCCCGGCCGCGGCCCCGTGGCGACCGTGCTCGTGGAGCGGGGCACGCTCCACGTGAGCGACCCGGTCGTCGCCGGCGGCGGGTGGGGCAAGGTGCGTGCGATGTTCGACGAGACCGGCGCACAGGTGCAGGACGCCGGACCGTCGACGCCGGCAGAGGTTCTCGGTCTCGACGACGTGCCCCTCGCCGGCGACGAGCTTCGCGTGGCCCCCGACGAGCGGACCGCTCGGACCGTCGCCGAAGCGCGCGCCTACCGGCGCCGCGCCGCCAGCCTGACCCATCCGATGGCGCTCTCCGGCGGTGCCCGCCTCGAGGACATCTTCGCCATGGTGCAGCGGGGCGAGGTCGCCACCCTGAACCTCGTCCTCAAAGCCGATGTCCAGGGCTCGCTCGAGGCCGTCACCGAGGGGCTGCGCAAGATCGACCAGCAGCACGACGAAGTGCGGCTGTCGTTCGTGCACCGCGGGGTAGGCGGCATCACCGAGTCCGACGTGAACCTCGCCGCGGTTTCGAACGCGACCGTTGTCGGCTTCAACGTCCGGCCCGATCGCAAGGCACGGGACCTCGCCGAGACCGAGTCCGTGGACCTGCGCCTGTACGAGGTGATCTACCAGGTGCTCGAGGACGTGCAGCAGGCCCTCGTCGGGATGCTCAAGCCCGAGTACGAGGAAGTCGTCACGGGCGACGCCGAAGTGCGCGAGGTGTTCTCCATCCCGCGGGTCGGCAGGGTGGCGGGCTGTTATGTGCGTGAGGGCACGATCACGCGTGGCTCGCGGGTGCGGTTCCTGCGCGACGGCACCGTGATCTGGAACGGGCAGATCGCGTCTCTGAGGCGGTTCAAGGACGACGTCCGCGAGGTCCAGCAGGGCTTCGAGTGCGGCATCGGCCTCGAGAACTTCCAGGACCTCAAGGCGGGCGACGTCATCGAGACGTACGAGCTGAGGGAGCTCGCCCGCACCTGACATGCGACACGCGCGCAGGCTGTCGCTCTTCGTCGTGGCGGCCAAACGGGCCGTGAAGCGGATGTAGCCGGTGCCCGCGGCGCCTCGCGCGCGCGACGCGCTCGGAATGCCCGTCCCGCCGTCGTGGCTTGCCCGAGGAGTCTCGCGACTGCGCGACGCGCTGGGGTTGGGGCGGCGCAAGCTGGCGCCTCCGTTCATGGTCACGCTCGAGCATCTCCAGGGGATGATCGACAACAAGGCCCTGGCGGTTGCCGTTGAGCTGGAGATTCCCGATCACCTCCACGGTGGGCCGCGCACCGCCGACGACCTCGCCCGGCAGATCGGCGCCGATGCGGACGCGCTGAACCGACTGCTTCGCTTTCTGGTCTCCCGCGGGTTGGTGGGCACCACGAGAGACGGTCGCTATCGCAACAACGCCGTGTCGGACGCGCTCCGGCGTGACCACCCGTGGTCGGCACGCAACTGGGTTCTCTTCTTCGGCGGCGATTGGCACTGGGACATGTGGAACCACGCCAAGCACTCGTTCGTCACCGGCGAGGCGGCGGCGAAGGCCGCGACGGGACACGACTTCTTCGAATACGTCAACGACGTGGACGTTCGTGCCGGGGAGGCCTTCAACGGCGCGATGACGGAAGGCTCCCGTCTGCAAGGGCTCCTCGTCGTGGAGGCCTACGACTTCTCGGGCGTCGGGAGCGTCTGCGACGTCGGCGGTGGCAGCGGCGCCGTCATGGCCGACCTGCTCGCCGCCCATCCGGCTTTGCGCGGGGTCGTGTTCGACCTGCCTCAACTCGCCGAGCCCGCACGGAACCATCTCGCGGCTCGCGGCGTCGACGATCGGGGCGAATTCGTCGCCGGCGATTTCTTCGGCGCCGTTCCCGGAGGGCACGACCTCTACACGCTGTTCGCGATCGTCCACGACTGGGGCGACGACCGCTGCACGACGATCCTCCGCAACATCCGGCACGCAATGCCATCCGGCGCGCGGGTGCTGGTCACTGAGATGCCGGTGCCCGAGGGCCCGGCACCGAGCTTTGCCAAGGTCATGGACCTCGAGATGCTGATCCTCACCGGGTCGGGTAGGGAGCGGACGCGGTCGGAGTACCGCGCCCTCTTCGAGCGCGCCGGCTTCGCGGTGAACCGCGAGATCCTCCTGCCGTCGCTCTTCACCGTGTTCGAGCTCACTGCGCCCTGACGCCCGCCCCTTGCCACAAAGCGGACATTCAGGTATTGTCCGGCTAGGTGCTCAGATACAGGGAGAGGCCCATGGGTGGCGTTCTTTCCCAATCTGTCGCAAGGTGGCTGTCGGTAACCCTCCTCGTCGCGCTCGTCGCGTGCAGCGGGGGCTCGGGCGGGAGCGGCCGCGCATCTTCTTCCTCCAAGGGCACTGCGCCGCCCACGACCGCGCCGTCCACGATCGACCTGAGCAAGCCCATCCCCGGCGGCTCGCTCCACGGCACCCCGCGCCCGCCGCTCGCAAACACCGGGAGCGACTACGTGGCGATCTTCAAATCGCTGGACGGAACGCTTAGGTGGCTCACTGAGAACCCTGACACCAACGTTGTCTCGGACATATATGTGCCTGGGAGCCCTGAGCACGCCGCTGGAGTTCAGAACTTCAAGTACCTCATTGATCACGGCTGGCGCGCGGCCGATGAGGGTTACCGCGTTTTGTCCGTGGAGGTGGTCGACACGCGAACAGATGCTGTGGCGCTACGCGTTGTCGACCAATTCGACGTTGAGAGAGTCGTCGACGCGACGGGGCAACGAGTAGGGGACGGGCGCGTTCACTCGGGACCAAAAACATGGTCTCTCCTGCTCGCGCCGGACGGGCCGGGACTCTGGAAAATCTCAGACTGGTCGCCAGCCGATGGAGGAGCGGTTCAACTTTGAAGTCCGGATCAGCCATCGTGGCTGCCTGTTTACTTGCCATGACGACTGGGTCGACCGCATTCGCGGCAGGCGGTGACCAGGACCCGCCACAAGCGGGTGGAGGCACCGGTCCCGACTCCTTCTTCGTCGGCATCATTGCTCCGGGGCAGGACGGCGGCTCGGGCAGCGTCAGCACCGGGGACCCGAACGGGCCGCCGCCGTACAAGTACACGATGGTTCCCGGCGGCCTGGTCGGTGCCGGCATCGCGCCCGTGTGCGACGCGGGCTTCGGCCAGCCGGGGTGGCCGTACTCGATCACGGTGCAGGACCTCTCCGGCGCGATCGTGAGCCAAGAGGTCCGCTGCGTGCCGCTGAACCCCGACGGCACCCCGCCGCCGCCGCCCGCTCTCCCTCCCGTTCCGAGCATCGGCGAGATCTGGCGCGCCGCCCTGCGTCAGATCCCCCCGCCGAAGATCGGTATCAACCCGCGACCGACCGGGCTCACCGGCCTCGACACCTGGCTCTGGTACGAGGGCCCGGAGCAGCTCCAGGTCTCGACGAGCATCGGACCCTGGACCGTCACGGGAACTGCGCGGGTCCAGGACGTGACGTTCGAGATGGGGGAGGGACGCACGGCCAGGGCGACCGGCGCCGGTTCGGAGGCCAGCCCGGCGGCTCGGTACGTCTACGAGAAGAAAGGCCAGTACCGCATCGTCGCGACCGCGCGGTGGGGTGCCGATTTCGTCCTCACCGGGCCCGGTCTTCCACCGCGGCCCACGCCGATGGGCGTCGCCTTCCTCCGCTCGACTGAGGACTACCCGGTGCAGGAGGTCCGCGGGCTGTTGGTGCCCGACCGGACCTGAGAGCACCACGCGCGCTCATCGGTCCGGCGAGGGGGGACAATGAAGGTGTGCACGCCGCCGCCGTCTGCTTCGACCTCCATGTCCCCGAGAGTCGGTCCCTGAAGGCGAAGCGGTCTGTCGTGCGCCCGATCGTCGACGTCCTCCGTCACAAGTACCGGCTGTCGGTGGCCGAGGTGGACCACCACGACCAGTGGCAGCGGACCGCCATCGGCGTCGCCGTGGTCGCCGAGAGCGACGGCCGGCTCCGGCAGGTGATCGATCAGGTCGAGCGTTACGTCGCGGGCGCTCCCGATGTCGAACTCATCGATGTCGCCACCGCCTACCTCGACCCGGACAGCTGAGATGGCACCCCGTCGCCCGCAGCAGCAGCGCAACTACCCCCGGACCGCCCGCGTCAACGAAGTCGTGCTGGAGACCCTCGCCGACGAGCTCGAGCGGCTCTCCGACCCGCGGCTCGGGTTCGTGACCCTCACCGGCGTCGAGGTGAGTCCGGATCTGCGGGAAGCGACCGTTTACTATTCGGTACTGGGCCCGGCCGAGCAGCACGAGGACACGTCCAAGGCGCTGCGTTCTGCCGGGTCGCATTTGCGGGCCGCGCTGGGCCACCAGGTGCGGATGAAGTACTTGCCTCGGCTCTCGTTCCGTGAGGACCCGGCGATCAAGACGGGCGAGCGAGTCGAGGAGATCATCAGAGAGCTCCACCGGCAGGAGGGGCCATGACGGAGCGGGTCACAGCCGACGTCGACCGCGCGCTCGAGCGCGCGTGCGCTGCCATTCGCGGCGCCTCGAGCGTCGCGCTCGCGTGCCACGTCAGTCCCGACGGCGACGCGCTCGGCTCGATGCTCGGGCTGTACCACGTCCTGCGTCACTCGGAGATCCAATGCGTCGCGTCGTTCCCGACGCCGTTCATCGTCGCACCGCACTACCGCAAGCTTCCCGGGCTCGACCGACTGACTCCGCCGCACGATTTCCCGCACGAGCCCGACGTCATGGTGACGTTCGACTGTGGCGCGCTGTCCCGCCTCGGCGACCTCGAGCCGCCCGCGAAGGCAGCGCACGAGCTCATCGTCATCGACCACCACATCTCGAACGACCGCTACGGCTCGATCAACGCGATCGACCCCGAGGCCGCCGCGAGCGGCACCCTCGTGCGTCACCTCGTCGAGCATCTCGGCATGCCGCTCAACCGCGACGCAGCCGTCTGCCTGTACACCGCGATCGTCTGCGATACGGGGCGGTTCCAATACGACTCCACGACGCCCGAGGTCTTCGACATGGCGCGTGAGCTCGTCGAGTACGACGTGCCGGTGTCCGATGTCAGCCGCACGCTGTTCGAGGAGCACCGCTTCGCTTACATGCAACTGCTCGGATCGGTGCTCGGGAGCGCGCACCTGGTGCCCGATCGGCGTTTCGTGTGGACTGCGGTCACCCAGGACGAGCTCAACAAGTTTCAGGTCACGATGGAGGAAGTCGAGGGCCTCATCGACATCCTGCGCCGCACGCGCGAAGCGGAAGTGTCGTGCGTCCTCAAAGAGGAGATCGACGGCACGGTGCGCGTCAGCCTTCGTTCCCTCGGGGATGTCGACGTGCGGCGCATCGCCGAAGCCGAGGGCGGCGGCGGTCACCGCTTCGCTGCCGGCTTCACCTCGGACGCCAGCATCGACGAGGTCGTGGCGCGCATCGAACGCAAGCTTCCGGCCGCGCGCTGACCTCCAGAACCATGACCACGCACGGTCTGGTCGTCGTCGATAAGCCCGCTGGGTGGACGTCCCACGACGTCGTGGCGAAGCTGCGCAAGATCTACCGGCAGCGGCGCGTCGGGCACTCCGGCACCCTCGATCCCGACGCGACGGGCGTGTTGCTCGCCGGCCTCGGACGGCCGACACGCCTCCTGCGTTTTCTCCAGGAAGCCGGGAAGGCGTACCGGGGCACGATCGTGTTCGGCGTGTCGACGACCACGCTCGACGCCGCGGGCGAGGTGGTCGACCGGCATCCGATGGCCCTCGACCGTGCAGACGTCGAGGAAGCCGCCGCCGGCTTCGTCGGTGAAATCGATCAGCTTCCGCCGATGGTGTCGGCGGTGAAGGTCAACGGCCGCCGCCTCCACGAGCTGGCGCGCCGAGGCGAAGAGGTCGAGCGCGCGCCCCGGCGGGTGCGCGTCGACCGGTTCGACGTCGAGGCGTTCGAGCCGGGTCCGTATCCGTCCGCGACGGTTCTCGTCGAGTGCAGCAGCGGCACCTACGTGCGCTCTCTCGCCGCCGACCTCGGCATCCGGCTCGGCGGTGTCGCGCACCTCGGCGCGCTGCGGCGCCTTCGCGTCGGCTCGTTCACGCTCGACGAGGCCCATACGCTCGACGAGATCGAGGCCGATCCCGACGCGATGGTGTTGCCACCCGCCGAAGCCGTGCGCGACCTCGAGCGCGTCGACGTCGACGCGGAGCAGGCGCGCGCAGTCGCGCACGGCGTCACCTTTCCCGCCGCCGTCTTCGTCGGCGCCGACGCGGGTGCCGGCCCGTTCGCGGTCATCGGACCCGACGGGGAGCTCCTCGCCGTGTACGAGCGGCGCCGCGCCGGCGTGAAGCCGGCCGTCGTGCTCGCGCCGGTCGAGGCGACCTGAGCACCGTGCGCGTCGTCAGAGGCACAGACGACCAGGCACGCGCCGCCGTGCACACGAACGGCGCCGTCGTCACGATCGGTGCGTACGACGGCGTGCACCTCGGTCATCAGGCCGTGCTGCGCCTCGTGCGCGAGCTCGCCGAAGCGCGCGGGCTCGAAGCCGCGCTCGTCACCTTCGATCGCCATCCCGCCGAGATCGTCCGACCGGAATCCGCGCCGCGGCTGCTGACGACCCTCGAACAGCGGCTCGAGCTGCTCGAGGCGACGGGGAGCCTCGACCTGTCCTGGGTGCTCTCGTTCGACGAGGCGCGAAGCAAGGAGTCCGCCGAGGACTTCGTGCGCGAAGTTCTCGTGGAGGGAATCGGCGCGCGCCTCGTCGTCATCGGCGCCGACTTCCACTTCGGGCACAAGCGTGGCGGCAATGTGGCCCTGCTCGAGCGCATGGGCGCCGAGCACGGGTTCGAGGTACTCGGCCTCGGCCTCGTCGCCATCGACGGCGACACCACCGGCACGCCGTACTCCTCGACGAGCATCCGTGAGCTGCTCGCGAAGGGCGACGTCGCCGAGGCGGCTCGACTACTCGGTCGGCCGCACGAGGTGCGCGGGGTGGTCGAGCGGGGTGATCGGCGCGGTGGGGCGCACCTCGGTGTCCCGACCGCCAACCTCAGCGTGCCGCAGCGCATCTGCCTGCCGGCCGACGGCGTGTACGCCGGCACGTTCCTCGCCGAAGACGAGGTCGAGCGGCCCGCAGCGATCTCGGTCGGTACCCGACCCACGTTCTACGAGGACGGCGATGTCCTCCTTGAAGCGCACCTGCTCGACTTCGACGGGGACCTCTACGACCAGCGCGCTCGGGTTCGGTTCCGCGAGTGGATCCGCGGCCAGGAGCGCTTCGAGTCCGTCGACGACCTGATCGCGCAGATGGACGACGACATCGAGTCCACTCGCCGCATCTTGGCGCCGTAAGGGACCGTGGTACCCTCCGGATGCGTCGGCATTTGCCGGCGCCGTCCCACACTGAGGCAGAAGACCGAACTTTCCGCATGCCCGATACCGCGGCCACGATCTCCGAGCACCGCCTTCATGAGACCGACACCGGTTCGCCGGAGGTCCAGATCGCGTTGCTCACCGACCGGATCAACCACCTCACGGAGCATCTGAAGGTCCATTCGAAGGACCATCACTCGCGCCGTGGGCTGCTCATGCTCGTCGGCCGGCGGCGTCGCCTGCTCGACTACCTCCGGCGCAACGACGTCGAGCGGTATCGAGCGCTCATCGCGAAACTCGGTCTCCGTCGCTAGGACGGGATGCGGGTCGAGCACCGACCCGCTGGAAGGAACAAGCAGCGAGGGCGCAGTCGGTTGTCAGTTGCCACCGCCCGGGCCGGTCGTCCGGTCGGTGACCACTGGGAACCGGCGCCTCTCGCACAACAAGAGAGGAGCGCGTTCTCATGCCTGATTCACAGGCGGATGGCGCCATTCGCGTAG
>JALZAA010000420.1 GCA_030948625.1 Actinomycetota bacterium | reverse complement strand
GGCGTCGGCCGTGAGCTCGCGGGCTGGGGCCGCGCCGCGTTCGAGCGATCGCAGCTCGGGTTGCTCGCGTCGGTCGCCTCGGACCTCGGGTCCGGATTCGCCGACTGGTGGCGCCATCAGCAGGAATGCACGGACGGCAGCCCGGCCGCCGACGGCAGCGGCGGGTCCGGTCACCTCCTCATGGCCGTCGGTGGCATCGACAGCTCGGGCGCTCCCGGCGACCCGACGTTCTCTCTCGACACGAGTGCGCTCGGCTACCAGCACGACGAGGTCGTCTATTTCTCGTACTCACCCGATGGAGGCGCCTACCGGGCGTCGCACACGCGCGGCGACCGGCACGCGGCCGGCTACCGCCTCAGCGAGCAGCTCAAACGCTCCCAACGCGAGCATCCCGGTCGCGAGGTCGACCTCATCGCGCACTCGCAGGGCGGCGTCGTCGTCGACGTGTTCCTGCAGGACTTCTACGACGCAGGCAATCCCGAGTACCCGCCCATCGGAACGGTCGTCACGATGTCGTCTCCGCACCAGGGCGCCCCGCTCGCGACGGCGGCCGCCGACTGGCGGGAGAGCCCCGTCGGGAGGAAGGTCGTGGACGCCGCCGAGCAGCGTCTGCCAACCCCGCCCGCGACCGCTCCGTCCGTGCGCGAGCTCGGCGAGGACTCACCGTTCCTGCGCGAGCTGTGGGCACACCGTCTGCCCGACCACGTCGACTTCACCACGATCGGTGCGACCGACGACGTGCTCGTGCCCGCGACCCAGGTCGACGTTCCCGACGCGAGCAAGGTGGTCGTGAACGTGGGCGGTGGCCCGCTCGACGACCACACCAACATCCCGCGTGACCCCGACGCGCTGCGCGTGGTGCGCTCCGCGCTCGAGGGCCGGCCGCCTCCGTGTGTCGGCGTGGTCGAGGGGCTGCGCGGCGTCGTGGTCCCGACGCTGATCACCCGGGTCGAGCACGGGCTGGGCGACGTGCCGGTGATGTCGCGATGAACGCCCGGCGCGCGCTCACTTGCAGCGGTTTGGCCCTCGCCATCGTCCTCGTCACCGGCTGCGCACACTTCGCCTCGAGCGACACCCGTCGCGAGCACCGCGCAACGGCCTGGTCGACGAATGTCGACTGGCCGTTCTCGCTCGGCGTCGACGGCGGCGACGCCGTCGTCACGGTCAGCCGGAACCGCGTCGTCGACCTCGATGCGGTCAGCGGCCGCGAGCGCTGGCACGCGGACCTGGGTCATGTCACCCACCACGACCCCACCCTCGACGCCGAAACGGTGCTGATCAGCGCCGACGACCGGTTCGTCGCGCTCGAGCGCGACTCAGGCGCGCTGCGATGGGAGGCATCGGTGGGCGAGCACGCCGCCGGTTCGGCTCTCGCGCGGCTGGGTGACGACCCGATCGCGCTCGTGACCACCGAGCACGGCGTGGTGGCAGCGCTCGATGGCCGCACGGGCCGGACCCGCTGGTCGGTCCAGGTCGCCGGCGAGATCGACGCCGCGCCCGCCGTCGACGCCGGGACCGGCGTTGCCGCCGTCGTGTGGATCGGCGACGAAGACCATCTGAGCGCCTTCGACGTCGCGACGGGCGCCGTGCGATGGGAGACCGTCGTCGACCCCGGAGCGACGGCGCCGGCGATCCACGACGGGTTGGTCGTGCTCGGCGAAGGCAAGGGCAATTTCGAGGCCCGGGTCGTCGGCCGCGAGATCGCCTCGGGCGCCGAACGCTGGTCGACGACCGTTCCGGCGTCGTTCGAGTCGGGAGTGACGCCGGGCGCCGGCGGTCGCCAGGTGGCCGTGTCGGATCACTTCGGGACGGTCACGCTGATCGACACTCGCTCGGGGCGTCCGCGTTGGCAGACGCCCACCCGCGAGCCGATCCTCGACACCCGGGTGTTGCTGACAGCGAAGGGAGTTGCCCTCACGACGTACGGGGGCCGGGTCGTGATCCTCGACCGGCGGTCTGGTCGGATCCTCCGTCGGGTCGCTCTGGGCGGCTTTCCGGTCGGGCTCGGCGTGAGCGGCAAGCGGCTGATCTTCGCGGTGCGACTCGCCCGTCCGGACCGGGTCGAGGCGGTTCTCCTGCCCTGACGTACACTGGGAGCACTCGGGCTCCGGCTCGAGAATTCGCACGCCCGGTACCCACGGTCGTTCCGTCCTCGCCGACGGGGCGCGACCGGGCGGAGGTTACAACCGAGGGAGTTTTCCGTGGCTGTCGTCACCATGAAGCAGCTGCTGGAGGCCGGCGTCCATTTCGGCCACCAGACGCGCCGTTGGAACCCGAAGATGAAGCGTTTCATCTTCGCGGAGCGCAACGGCATCTACATCATCGATCTGCAGCAGACGCTCGAGCGGATCGACGCCGCCTATCGCTTCATCCGGAGCACGGTCGAAGAAGGCGGGTCGGTCCTCTTCGTGGGCACCAAGAAGCAGGCCCAGGAGCCCGTCCAGAACGAGGCGGGGCGCTCCGGCATGCCGTTCGTGAACTACCGCTGGCTCGGCGGCACGCTCACGAACTTCCAGACCGTGCACTCACGGGTCTCGCAGCTGCGGGAGCTGGAGCGGCAGGTCCAGTCGGGCGAGACCGAGGCGATGCCCAAGAAGGAAGCGCTGAAGATCACGCGCGACCTCACGAAGCTGGAGCGAAACCTCGGCGGGATCCGCAACCTCGAGAAGCTCCCGAGCGCGATCTTCGTGATCGACACGAAGAAGGAGCACATCGCGGTGACCGAGGCCAACCGGCTCGGAATTCCGGTGGTCGCGGTCGTCGACACGAACTGCGACCCCGACGTCATCGACTTCGTCATCCCGGGCAACGACGACGCGATCCGCTCGGCCACGTTGATGAGCCGGGTCGTCGCCGATGCCGTGGAGGAGGGTCGCTTCCTCGCTCAGCGCAAGGAGACTCGACCGGGCACCAAGGCCGAGGACGTCGAGGCGCCGCCGCTCGATCCCGAGCAGCAGCGTCGCAAGGCCCAAGAGCAGCGAAAGGCGCGCGGCGAGGCCGCGAAGGCCCAGCAGGAGCGTGAGGCTCGCCTGCGCGATGCGCAGAAGAAGCCGCCGCCGCCGCCTCCGCCCGAGGCGACCGGTGACGGCGCGTCCGAGACCGCGGAGCCGGCGGCCGAGCCGACCGAGACGCCGGTCGAGGCTGCGACGGGCGAGGGAGGCGCGCCCGATGGCTGAGATCTCGACGAAGGACATCGCCGCGCTGCGCAAGCAGACCGGCGCGGGAATGCTCGACGTCAAGAAGGCGCTCGAGGAGACCGGTGGCGATCTGGAGGCGGCCAAGGACTGGCTGCGCTCGCAAGGGCTCGCGGGCGCCGCGAGCCGCGCCGGGCGCGCTGCACAGGACGGCGCCGTCGACGTGGTCGTCGAGAACGACAAAGGTGCGATCGTCGAGCTGACGTGCGAGACGGACTTCGTGGCCAAGGGCGACGACTTCCGCCGGATGGTCGCGGCGCTGTCGATGCTCGTGGTGGAGCGCGGCGTCGACGACCTGGAGGGCCAGCCGTTCGACGGCGGCACGGTGGGCGACGCGATCAAGCAGCTCGGAGCGAAGCTCGGCGAGAACGTCGGCCTCGGTCGCATCGTGCGCTTCGAGACGGCCGACGGCATCGTCGACGGCTACAAGCACATCCAGAACGACCGCGGGACGATCGGCGTGCTCGTCGAGCTGGGTGGTGTGGACGCCTCGGATGATCTCGCCCGGGGGGTTGCGCACGACGTCGCCCTCCACGTCGCGTCGGCCGCGCCGCGGTATGTCACCCGCGATGATGTGCCGCCCGAGGTCGTCGACCGGGAGCGAGCCGTGCTCGAGGAGCTGACCCGAAACGAGGGGAAGCCGGAGCAGGCCGTCCCGAAGATCGTCGAGGGCAGGCTCAACGCCTTCTTCAAGGACACCGTGCTCCTCGAGCAGCCGTTCGTACGGGAGCCGAAGACCACCGTGGGCAAGCTGCTCGCCGATCTCGGCAAGGAAGCCACTATCCGCCGGTTCGCCCGGATCAAGGTGGGCGAGGAGTAAGGCCACGGGGGGACCGACCAGTGAGCGAGGCGTCGCGCTACCGACGGGTGGTGCTCAAGCTCTCGGGCGAGGTGTTTGCCGACACGTCGACGGGATCGGGCATCGATGCCGACGTCGTGCAGCGAATCGCCGACGAGGTTGCGGAGGCACGAACGGATCTCGCGGTCGAGATCGCCGTCGTGGTCGGGGGCGGAAACATCTTTCGCGGCATTCCTGGGGCCGAGCGCGGCATGGACCGAGCACGCGCCGACTACATGGGCATGCTGGCCACCGTCATCAACGCCCTCGCGCTCCAGGACGCGCTCGAGTCGCGCGGCCAGCCGACCCGCGTCCAGACCGCAATCACGATGGCGCAGGTCGCGGAGCCGTACATCCCGCGGCGGGCAATGCGGCACCTGGAGAAGGGGCGCGTCGTCGTGTTCGCCGCAGGCACCGGGAACCCGTACTTCACGACCGACACGACTGCCGCGCTGCGCGCCGCCGAGATCGGCGCCGAGGCCGTCCTCAAGGGCACGCACTCGGGGGTCGACGGCGTGTACAGCGCCGACCCCCGCCGCGATCCCGCGGCGGTGAAGCTGTCGCAGGTGAGCTACATCGAGGTGCTCAACCGGCGCCTGGAGGTCATGGACTCGACCGCGATCACGTTTTGCATGGAGAACCAACTGCCGATCATCGTGTTCGACGCCAGCAAGCCCGGAAACATCCAGCGGGCGCTGGTGGGCGAGCCGATCGGCACGCTGGTCACCGCCGGCGAAGGGGGGAGATGAGGTCACATGAGTGATTCCGGCGACGACATGCGCACGCTCGTCTTCGACGAAAGCCGCGACAAGATGCGCAAGGCGGTCACCCATC
>JALZAA010000256.1 GCA_030948625.1 Actinomycetota bacterium | reverse complement strand
CACGCATTCGAGCGCGCTCGACCCGCGCGCACAGCGGGGATAGGAAGGGGGCATGCCCCCCATCACCGCCACGCCCGAGTGGCAAGCGCTCCAGGAGCACTACCGGGACGTCGAGCGCGCGCATCTGCGCGACCTGTTCGCCGAGGACCCGACGCGGGGCGAAGCGATGACGCTCGAGGTCGACGGCGTCTACCTCGACTTCTCGAAGAACCGCATCACCGGCGAGACGCTCCGCCTACTCGTCGCGCTGGCGAAGCGCGCGGGCCTTCGGGAGCGCATCGACGCCATGTTCACGGGCGAGAAGATCAACGTGACCGAGGACCGTCCCGTGCTCCACGTCGCGTTGCGAGCTCCCGAGGACGAGCACATCTACGTGGACGGGAAGGACGTCGTCCCGGACGTGCACGCGGTGCTCCGAAGAATGGCCTCGTTCTCCGACAGGGTTCGCTCGGGCGAGCACACGGGACACACGGGTCGCCAGATCCGCAACATCGTGAACATCGGGATCGGCGGCTCCGATCTGGGGCCGCGCATGGCGTACGCCGCGCTGAAGGGCTACAGCGACCGCAACCTGACCGTTCGGTTCGTGTCCAACGTGGACGGCATCGACATCCACGAGTCGCTCCGAGACCTTGATGCCGCCGAGACGCTGTTCGTCGTCTGCTCGAAGACGTTCACCACCCTCGAGACGCTCACGAACGCGCGCACCGCGCGGGAATGGCTGCTCGACAAGCTGAAAGATGACGCGGCCGTCGCCGAGCACTTCGTCGCCGTGTCGACAAATGCCGGGAAGGTGGCGGAGTTCGGGATCGACACGGCAAACATGTTCGAGTTCTGGGACTGGGTCGGCGGCCGCTACTCGTACGATTCGGCGATCGGGCTGTCGCTGATGATCGCCATCGGCCCGGAACGTTTCCGCGAGATGCTCGCCGGGTTCCACGCGATCGACGAGCACTTCCGGACCGCGCCGTTCGAACGCAACCTCCCGGTGCTGCTGGGCCTGATCGGCGTCTGGTACATCGACTTCTTCGGCGCCGAGACACAGGCGATCCTGCCGTACAGCGAGTACCTGTCGCGCTTCACCGACTACCTCCAGCAGCTCGACATGGAGAGCAACGGGAAGTCGGTGACGCTCGACGGTGAGCCGGTGTCGTGCATGACCGGGCCCGTCGTCTGGGGTACACCCGGAACCAACGGGCAGCACGCCTACTTTCAGCTGATCCACCAGGGCACGAGGCTGATCCCGTGCGACTTCATCGGCTTCGTGCGCGCCGTCACGGAGGTCGGCGACCACCAGAACCTGCTGATGGCGAACTTCTTCGCCCAGACGGAGGCGCTCGCGTTCGGCAAGACCCGAGGCGAGGTCGAAGCGGAAGGCGTGCCGGCTTTTCAGGTGCCCCACCGCACGTTCCGCGGGAACCACCCGACGAACACGATCCTCACCGAGAAGCTCACGCCGTACGTGCTCGGCCAGCTCGTCGCCATGTACGAGCACAAGGTGTTCACACAGGGGATGATCTGGAACATCAACTCCTTCGACCAATGGGGCGTGGAGCTCGGAAAGGTGCTCGCCAACCGGATCGTCCCGCAGCTTGACGATCCGAACGCCGACCTCGACCACGACAGCAGCACGAACGCCTTGATCCGCCGCTACCGAGGCCTCCGCGCGTGATCCGTGCGCGCCCTGTGGGCGCGAACTAGGTTGCCGGGCCTATGCGACGCGTGGCGAGCATCGTTTTGCTCGTCGTGGCAGGTTTCTTGTTCCCGTTGGTCGTCGTCGCGAATTGGGCCGGCTCGACGCTCTTCGACAGCGACACGTTCAGTGAGCGTGCGGTCGAACCACTCAACTCGCAGGACGTGCGCAAGGAGCTCGCTCGGCGGCTGACCGAGCAACTCGTCAGGGCAGGGAACCAGCAAGCCGTCAACTTCCGACCCGCCTTCGAGCTGGCGCTGGAAGGCGTGATCGACAGCGACACGTTCCGCGCCATCTTCCGCAACGCCGTCCGACGCACCCACGAGGCGATCCTGGCGGGCCAGGGCGGCGGCCAAGGCATCGATCTCGGCGCCTCGTTCGCCATCATCACGCAGAGCCTGCAGGTCTCGGGTGGTGCCGGGAACGCGCAGCAGGGCCAGAAGGGTCTGAACAACAGCCTCACCGACGTCACCGATCGGCTCAACGACCTCGGCATCTGGGACCTCGAGGACACCGCCGGCAAGATCGCCACGGCCGCGCTCTTCACCGGCTTGGCGGCGGCGGTGGGCAGCATCCTCCTCTCCGAGAATCGACGGGCGACGCGACGTCTCGGCTTTGCGGCCATCGCCGGCGGCCTCTCGATCGTCGTGGTCCTGCTCGTGGCGAACTGGTTCGTGGGGAGACAGATCGACGACCCACGGCTCGCGGGTGCCATGACGGGCGCGCTCGGACAGGTCACGGACGACCTGCGCCTCACCGGCCTCTGGATCGCGGCCTACGGGGTCGTGCTCGCCGCCGCGGCCGCTCCCTCCGGTAATCGCTACACGCCCCCCGAGGTCTGGCGTCGGGCGCGCGGCTGGGTGGAGCGTCGGCGCGCCACCACGTGGGGAACCGTGCTGCTCGCCGTCATCGCCATCTTCATCAGCATCATCTTCATCCAGGACCCGTTGGGGAACTTCGAGCTGCTCATCCGCGCCGCCGCACTCTGGATGGGCTACCTCGGCATCGCCGAGATCCTCCGCCTCGTCCAGACGATCACCGCGCAGACCAAGGAACGTCGCTCCGTGTGGCCCCGTATCGCGGTGATCGGCGGAACGATCGTGGTGATCGTGAGCTTGGTGACGTTCGGGTTCATCCTGACGACGCGAGGAGCGGCAAAGGCAGCGGAGCGGAGCGGCGAGCAGGTGTGCAACGGGAAGAAGTCGCTGTGCGATCTCAGGATCGACCAGGTCACGTTCCCCGGGGCGCACAACGCGATGTCGTCGTCGCTCTACTCGGGGTATCTGTTCGCAGAGCACATCAACACGATCTCGGACCAGCTGAAGTCGGGAGTGCGCGCGTTCCTCATCGACACGTACTACGGCGTGCCGTCATCGGCGCGCATCCCAGGCACGGACACCTCCATCGTCCTCACCGACAGGGTCGCCACCGAGGCGGCGCGGGCGGCGGGGAAGGCGGAGGTGAACGAGGATCCGGTGGCGGCGAAACGCGCGTCCGATCTCGCGGGGCGGGCGACGCCGGCTGCGAATGCCCAACGCGGGATCTATCTGTGCCACAACCGATGCGAGACCGGTGCGGTGCCCTTCTCCACCGCGCTCAACGACTTCAAGGTGTTCCTCGACACGCATCCGGACGACGTGGTGATGACGATCCTCCAGGACGCCACCGATCCCGCCGACACTGCGGCCGCCTTCGAAGCCGCCGGCCTGTCCAACCGGGTTGCGACCCTGCGGCCGGGCGAGCCCCTCCCCACGTTGCGGCAGATGATCGAAAGCGGCCGGACGCTGCTCGTGTTCGCAGAACGCGGAGATCCCGGTGGACCGCCCTGGTACCACTCGGCGTACGACTGGTTCCAGGAGACGACGTATACGTTCCCGAACAAGAAAGCGTTCAACTGCCAACCGAATCGCGGCGCTCCCACCGCGCCGCTGTTCCTCATCAACCACTGGGTCTCGACGTCGCCGCCGGATCCCGCCGTAGGGGGCGCGGCAAACGCACGGGCCGTCCTCGAGCAACGGGTCGACCAGTGCCTGACCGAACGCGGCATCTCTCCCACCGTCATCGCGGTCGACTTCGCCGAATCAGGCGACCTCGTGTCCACCGTGAGCTCGATCAACGAGCGGAGATTGAAGGAAGAGCGCGCGAAACGGCTGGTCCCGCCGGATACGCAGCCTCCCGTCGAGCAGCCGCCGGACGGGACGGCACCGCCCCCGCCCGAGGCCACGCCGCTCTCGAGACTGCCCGAGCCGACCCTCATCACCACGTTGACTGGCGGCAACCCCGCGCGCTTCTGTCGCGTGCTCCCGTCCACGAACCTGACCGTTTCGGTGTGGGCGGTGGCCATTCTCGACAACGCACCCGCCGAAACGGGCCTCACCGACTTCGCGTACGGGCCCTTGCTCGCGCGTGACGTGAAAGCGTTCGTCGATGTCGCGCCCGAGGAGCTCGCGCCGCGGGCCGCCCCCATCCTCGCCCGCGCCCGCGACGCGGTCGCGAGACTCCAGGCCCTCGGGCTGACACCGCGAGACATCAAGCAGCTTGCCGACGCGGCATCCGATGATCTTCTGTCGCCGAAGTCTCCCGACGGCCTGAAGGTCCGGGCCGACCTCGTGAAGAAGGTCGAGAAGAAACTCGCGAAGAAGGTCGACCCCGACGCGCTGCGCCAAGCGGCGGCCGAATTCGCCGGCAGCCAGGCGGATCCCGCGACGCTTCTCGACCTGGGCAACGTGCCGCCGGAAGTCGGCGTCGCCGCCGGCTACCCCTGCGCGGCGGGGCCATAGACGCTTGAGCCGTCGCACGTTCATAAGCTGACCGGACGATGAAGGTCGCGATCGCCGCCGATCATGCCGGGCTGCCGCTGCGGCCGACGATCGCCGACGCCGTGCGTGCGTCCGGTCACGAGCCGTTGCTCCTCGGGCCCGACACGGCGCCACCCGCGGGCATCGACTATCCGCTGGTCGCCCGGGCCGTCGCCGATGCGCTCGACGCGGCCGAAGCAGAGCGCGGCATCCTCGTCTGCGGCAGCGGCGCCGGCGTCACCATCGCCGCCAACAGGCTGCCGGGGATCCGCGCCGCCTACGCGGCCGACCACTACACGGGTCATCAGATGGTCGAGCACGACCACGTCAACGTGCTCACCCTCGGCGCGCGGGTCATGGGCCCCGAGGTGGCGGCCGAGATCGTCGACGCGTTCGTCAACGCGGTGCCGAGCACGGAGGAGCGTCACCTGCGTCGCCTCGGCGAGGTGCTGGAGTTCGAGCGCGATCGCAGCATGAACGCAGCCACCCGTCTGCACGACGATGGGCAGAGCCTGTGGTTGGACAACATCACGCGGTCGCTTCTGGAAAGCGGCACGCTTGCGCGCTATATCGCTGACCTCGCGGTCACGGGCCTGACGTCCAACCCGACGATTTTCGACAAGGCCCTCAGGGGCAGCGCCGACTACGACGACCAGATCCGGAGCCTGCTTTCGAACGGCACCGAAGGCGAGGCGCTGTTCTTCGAGCTGGCACTCGTCGATCTCACGAAGGCGGCGAGCCTGCTGCGCGCAGTTTGGGATGCGACCGGCGGCGTCGACGGCTGGGTGTCGCTCGAGGTGTCGCCCAAGCTCGCCCGTGACAGCAACAGCACCGTCGCCGAGGCCAAGGCGCTCCACCAGAAGGCGGCGACGCCCAACCTGTTCATCAAGGTCCCGGGCACGCCGGAAGGTCTCCCGGCGATCGAGGAGCTCATTTTCGCCGGGGTGCCCGTGAACGTCACGCTGCTGTTCTCACGGGAGCACTACCAAGCTGCGGCAAACGCATACCTGCGCGGTATCGAGCGACGCAAGGACGCCGGTCTCGACCTCGACGTGGCGTCCGTGGCGTCGGTGTTCATCTCGCGCTGGGACTCGGCGGTGACGGGCAAGCTCCCCGACGATCTGAGCGGCCGGCTCGGCGTGGCGATCGCCGAACGCGCGTACAAGGCGTACCGCGAGCTGCTCGCCTCTGAACGCTGGCAGAAGCAGGCGCAGGCGGGCGCCAAGCCGCAGCGGCTCCTATGGGCGAGCACCGGCACCAAGGACCCGAGCCTGCCCGACACGTATTACATCCGCGCGCTCGCGTCCGAGCAGACGATCAACACGATGCCCGAGAAGACGATGCTCGCGTTCGGGGAGCACGGCTCCGTCGACGAGCTCCTGCCGGCCGACGGTGGCGACGCCGAGGACGTGCTGTCGCGCATGGCCGGCGCGGGAGTCGACGTCGACGCGCTCGCGGCAACGCTCCAGACCGAGGGTGCGGACGCGTTCGTCAAGTCGTGGGACGACCTGCTCGACTGCATCGGCTCGAAGGCCGATCAGCTCCGCGGGCATTCGTAGAGCATCCGGGCCGGGTGTCCGGCACGAATCCTCGTCGTGGCAGTCGGGCGGCCCGCAGCGCTAGGTGGACGGGGTGTGTGTCGTCGACGTCGTCGAGTGCGTCGTGGGCGGGGTTGTCGGTGGATGCGTCGTCGGTGGCGTGCGCGTGGTCGGCGGCGTGTACCGGGTCGTCGGTGGCGTGGTCGGGGTGGTCGTGGGCGTCTGCATGGTGTCCTGGGCCCCGCTGGTGCCCTTCGGGCGGACGAACGTCTGGCCCGTCTTGTAATCGACGAGCACGAAGATGTCGATCGTCGTGACGTTCTGCGTGACGACGGTCAGGCTGTCCTTGTTGAAGTAGTTCCACTTCTTGCCCGAGTAGTTGGGCGGGTATGCCTCGGGCGGAGTGAGCGGGTTCCCGCAGTAGCACTTGGTAACGGGGAAGCCCTTGTCGTCGACCAGCACCGCGGTACCGGCCTGGAGGACGACCTGGATCGACGTGATCTTGCCGTTCTTCCAGCCGTGGTTCGTGAGTCGCGTGTCGGAGCGCAGCAGCACCGGCGTCAACCCGGCGACGTACGTGCGGAGGTCGGCGAAGCTGATCCCGAGCGCCGACGCCCACGCTTGCCCTTTGTCCGGGTTCTGCTCGAGGAACGTGACGAGCTGGTCCTTGTTGCAGGAGCCTTCTTGCATCGTCCCGCCGAAGAGTCCCGGCTGGCCACCCGGCTGGGTGGAGATCCCCTGGGGCTGCACAGGAGGAACGGTCTGGTCGGTGCCCGTCGGCGGTGTGAACGGGTTGGTCGTCGAGGAGATCGGCTCGGTGAACACCTCTTTCTTCGGCGCCGACTTCTTGCTGCTGCTGCTTCCACCGCAAGCCGCTGCCAGCAGCACCGCGACCAGCACGACGCCAAGCGCGCGCAACTGAGTGCGTCGTTCTCTTGCCCTGCCCATGTCGACCTCTGCGCCAATCCCTCCGCGCCAAACCCCAGCGGGCCCTGCCGGCGTCGTGAGCGTACGTCGCCACCTACGGCTCGACAAGGACCGCTCATCGCGTCCCGACGCGCCGGTAGCGTGTCGGACACGAGCGAGAGGAGAGCCTCATGCAACTCGGGATGATCGGACTGGGGCGCATGGGCAACGGTCTCGTGCGTCGCCTCATGCGTGACGGCCACGAGTGCGTCGTGTACGACCGCAACGAGCCCAAAGTCAAGGAGCTTGCGGACATCGGTGCCGTCGGTTCGTCGTCGCTCGCCGACTTCGCTTCGAAGCTCACGAAGCCGCGCGCCGCGTGGGTGATGGTCCCGGCGTCCGTCACCGGCTCCACGGTGTTCACGCTCGCCGACGAGTTCGAGGCCGACGACATCATCATCGACGGCGGCAACTCGTACTACCGCGATGACATCGCGCGAGCCAAGGAGCTGTCGGCCAAAGGCATCCACTACGTGGACGTCGGGACGAGCGGCGGCGTCTTCGGCCTCGAGCGTGGGTTCTGTCTCATGATCGGTGGCGAGCCGAAGATCCTGCAGCACCTCGATCCGATCTTCGCCACCATCGCGCCGGGCCTCGACGCCGCCCCCCGCACGGCCGGTCGCACAGGTGCCCCGGCACCGTCGGAGCAGGGATACCTGCACTGCGGCCCGAACGGCGCGGGCCACTTCGTAAAGATGGTTCACAACGGGATCGAGTACGGAGTCATGTCCGCGTACGCCGAGGGACTTGCCATCCTCGAGAAGGCGGACGTCGGCAAGCGGCCCCAAGAAGCCGACGCCGAGACGGCGCCGCTCGAGCACCCGGAGTACTACCAGTACGACCTCGACATCCCCGAGGTGGCCGAAGTGTGGCGGCGCGGCAGCGTGATCGCCTCGTGGCTCCTCGATCTGACGGCGCTGGCGCTGCACAAATCACCGCAGCTCGCGGACTTCCAGGGTCGCGTCTCGGACTCGGGTGAGGGCCGCTGGACAGTGGTCGCCGCCATCGACGAGAGCGTTCCCGCGCACGTGATCACGTCGTCGCTGTACGAACGGTTCAGCTCACGCGGAGAAGGCGACTTCGCCAACAAGTTGCTCTCGGCGATGCGCAAGGAGTTCGGAGGTCACGCCGAGAAAGGGCAGTCATGAGCGACGCACAACAGCGTTCCGACGCGCTGGTGTTCTTCGGTGCGACCGGCGACCTCGCGTACAAGAAGATCTTCCCCGCGCTCTACAACATGACCAAGCGCGGTCAGCTCGGCATCCCCGTCGTGGGTGTCGCGTCCTCGAGTTGGAGCGTCGACGATCTCCGCAAGCGCGCCAAGGACAGCATCCAGGAGAACGGCGGAGGCGTCGACGACAAGAGTGCGTTCGACAAGCTCAGCCAGGCGATGAGCTACGTCGACGGCGACTACCGCGACGCCAAGACCTACGGCTCGATCAAGCAAAGGCTCGCAGATGTCGGCTCCGGCCGCCCGGCGCACTACCTCGCGATTCCCCCCACCCTCTTCCCCACGGTCGTCGAGGGTCTCGGAAAATCGGGCGCGGCCAAGAACGCGCGCGTCATCGTCGAGAAACCCTTCGGGCGCGATCTCGCGTCGGCACAGGAGCTCAACCGCGTGCTCCACGCGGTGTTCCCCGAGCCCTCGATTTTCCGGATCGACCATTACCTGGGCAAAGAGGCGGTCGAGAACCTCCTCTACTACCGCTTCGCCAACTCGTACCTCGAGCCGATCTGGAACCGTAACTACGTGCACAGCGTCCAGATCACGATGGCGGAGGACTTCGGCGTGCAGGGTCGCGGCCGTTTTTACGAGGAGGTCGGTGCGCTGCGCGACGTCGTGCAGAACCATCTGCTCCAGACGGCCGCCATCCTCGCCATGGAACCGCCCGTGGGTGGGAACGTCGAGGCGCTGCGCGACGAGAAGGAGAAGGTGTTCCGGGCGATGCGCACGCTGAAGCCGCGCGACATCATCCGCGGCCAGTTCAACGGCTACCGCGACGAGGACGGCGTAGCGCCCGACTCCGACGTCGAGACGTTCGCGGCCGTCCGCGTCTTCGTGGACTCCTGGCGCTGGGAAGGGGTGCCGTTCTACATCCGCGCCGGCAAGGCGTTGCCGATCACGGCCACGGAAGTGATGGTCCGGCTGAACCAGCCGCCGCAGAAGGTCTTTCCCGAAGAGGCCATCGACCCCGACGACGCCAACTACATGCGCTTCCGGCTTGGCCCCGACAAGGTCGCGATCGCGCTCGGCTGCCGGGCCAAGGTGCCGGGGGAGTCGTTCGTCGGCTCACCCGTCGAGCTGTACCTGTCCAACCAGTCTGCCGACGAGATCTCGGCGTACGAGCGGCTGCTCGGCGACGCGATGGACGGCGAGCCCCTGTTGTTCGCCAGGGAAGACGGCGTCGAGGAGGCATGGCGGGTGGTCGACCCGGTGCTGACCCACCACGAGCAAGTCCACCCGTACGAGCAGAAGACGTGGGGTCCCGACGAGGCGGGCGCGCTGCTACCGAGGGGCGACTACTGGCACAACCCGGACCCGTGAGCGGCGAGCCCGACGGGTCGATCATCGTTCGCGCCACCGCGGATCACGGCTGACGTGGCCGCGCCCGGCCAGATCTGGCTCGTTCGTCACGGCGACACGGAATGGACGGCGAGCGGGCAGCACACGAGCCGCACCGACGTGCCGCTGACCGAGAAAGGGCGCGAGCAAGCGCGGGCACTCGGCCGCGTGCTCGGGGAATGGGACTTCGCCGTGGTGCGGTCGTCGCCGCTCTCGCGTGCGATAGAGACGTGCCGGCTGGCCGGACTCGGCGACGTCATGGAGGTCGACGACGACCTTCGCGAGTGGGACTACGGCGACGACGAGGGACGGACCACGGCTGAGATCCGCAGGGAACGCCCAGGCTGGACCGTGTGGGCAGGGTCGCCCGGAGGCGAACCGATCGACGATGTCGGAGCGCGTGCCCGGCGCGTGCTCGAGCGCGCCGTCGCGGCCGGCGGTCACGCCGCACTCTTCTCGCACGGCCATTACCTCCGCATCCTGGGCTCGTGCTGGCTGGGGTTGCCGCCGGAGGGGGGCCGGTTCTTCGTGCTCGGCACCGCGGCTCTGAGCGTGCTCGGCTACGAACGGGAGACCCGCGTCTTCCGCCACTGGAACCGGGTCGACGAAGTGGGCTAGGCAACGTCGCATGGCCGTCGAGCCCCAGTCCACGCCGAACGCGCCGCCCGTCGCGGGCCCGTATTCGCCCGCCGTCCGCGCCGGCGACTGGCTCGTGCTCGCCGGTCAGGTCGGGTTCGATGCCGCGAGCGGCGGCCTCGCGGCCGGCGGAGTGCCGGCCGAAGCCCGCCGGGCGTTCGCGCACGTCACCGCCGTGCTCACGGACTGTGGGGCGACTTGGGCCGACGTCGCCAAGGTGACGATCTTTCTCGTCGACATGGCGGACTTCGGCGCCGTCAACGATGTCTACGGCGAGACCGTGGGCGAGCATCGTCCGGCGCGCACCACGGTGCAGGTCGCGGCGCTCCCCATCGGGGCCGGTATCGAGATCGAGGTGTGGGCGCACAAACCGACATGACGGACATCTGTGTGCGCAACGCGCGCACAGATGACCGAGTCAGTCCGGCCCGGCTTTGGAATGATCCCGGCTGCGAAACGCTTGCAGACCTTGGCGACGCGGCAGCTTGCCGGAGGCACTCCAAGACACCAACCTGACTATCGAGCGACGATCCACCCGACGGGAGCAGCCATGGCCGATGACGACGTGCTGAGCAACATCCAGGAGCTCGCAACTGAAGAGCATGGGCTCTTGGAGCGCCACCACGCCGGAGAGGCGCTGAGCGAGGACGAGCACCGCAGGCTCGAGGATGTGCAGGTGCGCCTCGATCAGTGCTGGGACCTGTTGCGCCAGCGCCGGGCCCGCCGTCAGTACGGCGAGGACCCCAAGGCGGCAAAGGCCCGCGACGAGGGGACCGTCGAGGGCTACTGGCAGTAGCCGCGCCGGCAGACACCAGAGCGGGAGGAGAGGCCATGAGCCCGGAAGTGATGAAGACCGACGAGGAGTGGCAGAAGGAGTTGACGCCGGAGCAGTACCAGGTGCTCCGTGAGGCCGGGACGGAGCGCGCGTTCACCGGTGAGTACTGGGATTGCCACGAGGACGGCGTGTACCGGTGTGCCGCGTGTGGCGCCGAGCTGTTCCGGTCCGACACGAAGTTCGACTCCGGTACCGGCTGGCCCAGCTTCACGGAGCCGATCGTGGCTGAGGCGGTCGAGCTACGGCGGGACAGCAGCCACGGGATGGCGCGAACCGAGGTCGTGTGCCGGCGCTGTGGCGGGCATCTCGGGCATGTGTTCGACGACGGCCCGGGGCCGACGGGCGAGCGCTACTGCATGAACTCGCTCTCGCTCGACCTCGAGCGTGGGGACGGGGGCTCTGCCGACCGGTAGCAGCAGGAGCCCGAGCTTGCGACCGCGACAACAGGGGGGAGACGCTTCGTGACCGACACCGCCGGTCAAGCGGCTGCCGCCGACGGGTACGTCCGTTTCGGGACGGCGCGTGGGCGATGGGTCATCCTCGCCGCCATTCTCGGCTCGGGAGTCGCGTTCCTCGATTCGACTGTCGTGAACGTGGCGCTGCCCACGATCGGCGACGACCTGGGCGGAGGGCTCTCGGGGTTGCAGTGGACCCTCGACGGCTACCTGCTGACGCTGAGCGCGCTGCTCCTCTTGGGCGGCGCGCTCGGCGACGAGTACGGCCGCAAGCGCATGTTCGTCGTCGGTCTCGTCTGGTTCACCGTCGCCTCGGTGCTGTGCGGCATCGCCCCGAACATCGGCGCCCTGATCGGCGCCCGAGCCCTGCAGGGCGTCGGCGGGGCGCTGCTGGTGCCGGGGAGTCTCGCCCTCATCTCGGCCAGCTTTCACCAGGACGACCAAGGCGCCGCGATCGGCGCGTGGTCGGGCCTGACGGGTGTCGCGACCGCGATCGGCCCGTTTCTGGGAGGCTGGTTCGTGGACGCGGTCTCCTGGCGGCTCGTTTTCCTGATCAACGTCCCGCTCGCGGCTGTGGCCCTGTGGGTGACGCTCCGCCACGTGCCGGAGAGCAGCGACCCGCAGGCAGGCCGCCGGCCCGACTTCGCCGGTGCCGCCACCGTGACCCTCGGCCTCGGCGGATTGGTATTCGCGCTGATCCAAGGACCCGCCCACGGCTTTTCGCCGGTCGTGATCGCCGCCGGAGTGCTCGGCGCGGTCGCGTTGGTTGCGTTCCCGTTCGTGGAACGACGGGTCAGCTCGCCGCTCGTGCCACTCGAGATCTTCAAGTCCCGACAGTTCAGCGGCGCCAACGGCACGACGTTCGTCGTGTACGCCGGCCTGGGCGTGGCGCTGTTCCTGGTGGTTTTCGAGATGCAGAGGGTGCTCGGCTACTCCGCCATCCAGGCCGGAACGGCGACCCTGCCGATCACGGTGCTCATGCTGTTCCTCTCACCGCGGGCGGGACGCTTGTCGCAGCGCATCGGCCCGCGCCTGCCGATGACGATCGGACCGCTGATCGTGGCGGTGGGACTGTTCCTCCTCGCGCGCATCGGACCGAACACGTCGTACGTCACGGGGATTCTTCCCGGGCTCGTCGTGTTCGGGCTCGGTCTGGCGACGACCGTGGCGCCGCTCACAGCCGCGGTGTTGGGAGCGGTGGAGGAGCGTCACGTCGGCGTGGGGTCGGGCGTCAACAACGCCGTCGCCCGCGTCGCGGGCCTCCTGTCGGTGGCGGTACTCCCCGCGCTGGCAGGGCTCGAGACGGCAAGCTCCGGCACCGCGTTCACGGACGGGGTGGGCCGGGCTCTCTACATCTCGGCCGGCCTCGCCGTCGTGGGATCGGTCATCTCGTGGGTCACGATTCGAAACGGTGCGGCGGTGGAGACACCGACACAACCGATGGCGGTGTCGTGCCAGGACCAGACCATCCGCGAACCGGAGGTGGACGAGGCCGCCTGACGGGCGCATGCTCAACGTGGGATGAACGCACCGCTGGGTGCCATCGGCTTGGCGCTGATGCTGGCGTTCGCCGTCCCGGGTTCCGCGCTGGCTGCGGTGGACGACGCGCCGCAACCCGCGGCGTACCGCGACCAGCCTCCGTTGGCCTACGTGTCCGATGGGAGGGTGTTCGTTCTCGAGGGCAACGGAAATCCGGCGTTGCAGGTGCGTGGCGTTTCGGGGGCGTGCTGCGTGGCGTTCTCGCCCGACGGCTATTACGTCGCCTTCCAGCGCGGGAACGACCTGTGGGTCGTCGAGCACGACGGCACCGGGCTGCACCGCGCCGCCCGCTCGGTGCAGCGATGGGCGTGGGCGCCGGACGGCCAGGCGCTGGCGGTGATCCCGAAGCCGGCACCTGACGGGAGCGGTGGGACCGGCATCCAGTTCTACGGAGCCGAGGACTCGAGCGTCCGCGAGACGTTGCTGCGTGACCACCGCGTGCTCGATCTCTCGTGGTCGGGCTTCGGCCGGCGCATCGCCGTGTCGGCGGTCCCGGCGGCCTCGTCGGCCGGCGCGGCGGATTCGTCCGAGGTCTTCATGCTCGAGGTGCCGGGACCGTACGGCGAGGACTGCCCGGAGCTGTGCCCGGAGCCGCCGCTCCGCGTTCCCGTCGAGAACGCCGACGCGGGCTCGGGCCCACTCTTCGCAAGCTGGTCGCCGAACGTCGATGCCATCGCCGTGTGGACCGCGCCCGACGACGGCGCCACCCTCGGCCTCGTGTCGCCCCGCGGTGGCGGCATCACACCGATCGCGCCGACGCTGGTGCGGCGGTCGTGGGTGCAGTGGTCGCGCTCGGGCGACAGGCTGCTCGTGGTCGAGGGCGGCGCCCGCGACCCCGCCGCCGCCCGGGCTCTGCTCCTCTGCGCCGGCACCGCGGGGTGTCACTCCGTCACCGGGGGCGACCAGCCGGTAGCCGATCCGGCGTGGTCGCGAGCAGGCGCGATGGCGTACGTCTGGACCGACCGCCGGGAGCTCTGGGTCGCGAACCGCGACGGCGGCGAGGCGCGGCGGATCGCCGCGGCCGGAGACGGAGTGCACTCCCCCCGCTGGCTGCCCGACGGGCGCCACCTCGTGTTCGTCCGCCAGGGGCTCGTGTGGTTGCTCGACCCGTCGAGCGGGGACCCCGCCTCCCCGGTGGCGGGCCCACTCGGCGCCGGGAGCGCGGCCCCGGCCGCCCCGGCACAGGAGCCCACCGACCATGCACGCGACAGCCGCTGGGAGGTGCTGTACTCGGTCGCTCCATAGCGAGTCCGCGGGCGTCCTCGGGCCGGCGTCCGGGGAGCAATTTTTGAGCCCGGAAGCGGGTTGGTCCCGAATACAAGCCATCTACCGCCGGAATCCATAATCGATTGGCGGAACACGGCGGAACCCGAGATCGTTGTACCTGAGCTGTCCGGCCTCGGCCGCCACCCGGCGCCGAAACCCCCCGGACCGAACGTCTGAACCACATCAACACGAAAGAAAGAAGGAACGTGGCCAAGGTCACAAAGCGCACAGAGCGGCACGAGGAGGACCTCGTCCGGGTCTACCTGGACGAGATCGGCCGCCACGACCTCCTCACCAAGGACGACGAGGCCCGCCTGGCCCAGAACATCGAGGCGGGCCGGGACGCGCGCGCCCGGCTCGAGGCGCCCGGCCGCATCAAGCGGGCGGAGCAGCGCATTCTCGAGGAGCAGGTCCGCCGGGCCGACCAGGCCCGGGACGAGTTCGTCCAGTCCAACCTGCGGCTGGTCGTCTCGATTGCCAAGAAGTACCAGTCGTCGGGGCTGCCCCTGCTGGACCTGGTGCAGGAGGGCAACCTCGGCCTCATCCACGCGGTCGAGAAGTTCGACTGGCGCAAGGGGTTCAAGTTCTCGACCTACGCCACCTGGTGGATCCGCCAGGCGATCCAGCGCGGCATCGCGAACACCGGACGCACCATCCGCCTGCCGGCGCACGCCGGCGACAGCCTGCTGCGCCTGCACAAGGTGCGGGCCCAGCTCGAGGCGGATCTCCAGCGCGACCCGACGATCGCCGAGCTGGCGAACGAGCTCGACCTCCCGGAGGAGAAGGTGAAGGAGCTCCTCCTGGTCGCGCCCGATCCGGTGTCGCTCGCGGAGCCGGTCAGCGAGGACGGCGAGACCGAGCTCGGCGACCTGGTCCAGGACCAGAACGCCGAGTCGCCGTTCGACGCCGCCGCCCGCGCCATGATGCCGGCCGAGATCGACAAGCTCCTTGCGATCCTCGACGAGCGGGAGCGGGCGATCCTGAGCCTCCGCTTCGGCCTCGACCGGGGCGAGCCCCGCACGCCCGACGAGGTCGGCGAGCTCGTCAACCTCAGCCGGGAGCGGGTTCGGCAGATCGAAGCCCGCGCGCTGTCCCGCCTGCGGCACCCGTCGGCGGACCGGGGGATGCGCTGGCTCCTCGCCAGCTGATCCGGCGTAGAAGCTAGAGAGCCGGCTCCGGCGCCGGCTCTTCTCGCCGGGCCAAGATGCCGTGGCGCGTCATCGAGCGTCGGAACCAGATCGTCGACACGACGATCGCGGTGCCCGTCAGGCCCCAGGACACGAGCGTCTTGGCGATGAGGAACGTCGCCAGCGACTCGCTGAGGAGCAGCCAGAGCGTCACCGACGCGTTGGCCAGCTGGGTGACGGCCCACAGCAGTGTCACCTGCCGGAAGAAGCGACGGACGTGCGTGTTTTCGAGGACGTCCTCCCGGATCGGGCAGAAGTCCCGCGCCAGCCGCTGGGCGAGTGGCCTCCGGAGCGGCACCGACAAGAGGAACGCGCCCGCGACGAGAGCGGTGCCGAGCGTGGGCTGGAGGAAATAGACGACGACGCTGCCCGAGACCATGGCCACCACCGTGCGGGCGGTCAGCGTCACCGCGCCGAGCACGAGGATCCCCGGCACGCGACGTCCGGTCAGCAGGCGACGGCCCACCGCCACGTACGTCCAGCCCAGACCGATGAGCACCGCGCCCCACACCCCGACGAGCCGCAGCGTCAGCAGGAACAGCGCGAGCGGCACGACCGTCCCCTCGAGAACGTGGGGTAGAGCGTGACGTGCGAGCGTCCGCAAGCGAGGAATCTCGAAAAGAGCAGTCATGGAGCCGGGGCACCCGCATGCTAGACGTGGACCCCCGCCCGTCGCGGTCACCCCGAAAGGAGAGAACGATTCGCTGGATCGTCCACGGCGAGCGCGCCGTGTACACGAGCCCGTGGGTCGCGCTGCGCCTCGCCGACGTCGAGATCCCCGGCGGCAGGAGGTTCGAGCACCACGTGGTCCGGGTGCCGCTCGAGGCCGCCGGCTGCGTGGTGCACGACCCCGACCGCGGGGTGCTGCTCCTGTGGCGGCACCGGTTCATCACCGACACATGGGGCTGGGAGATCCCCGCCGGCGCGGTCGACGAAGGTGAGAGCCCGGGCGAGGCCGCGGCGCGGGAGGTGCGGGAGGAGACCGGCTGGCAGCCGGGACCACTCGAGCACCTCGTCAGCTACCAACCGTCGAACGGCCTGTCCGACCAGCGCTTCCATGTGTTCCTCGCCCGGGGCGCCGAGCACGTGGGCGACCCCATCGACGTCGGCGAGTCCGAGCGGATCGAGTGGCGCTCACCGTCCGACGTACGCGCTGACATCGCAAGGAAAGAGATGCCGGACGGCCTCTCGCTGACCG
>JALZAA010000251.1 GCA_030948625.1 Actinomycetota bacterium | reverse complement strand
CCGAGTAGTAGATGGTCCGACGCCCGCGCCTCCTTCGGCGCTTCGTCGCCATTGTTCGCTCCGACCCGAAAGGGGTTGGAGCGGGGTTCGTCGCGCTCCTGCTCTCGTCCGGTGGCGACCTCGTTGCCGGGCTGACCCTCGGCGCCATCACCGGCACCCTGGAGACGCTGCCCGGCCTGCTCGTGCTCGTCCCGGCCGCCATCGGCATGCGGGGCAACATCTTCGGTGGGCTCGGCAGCCGCTTTAGCACCGCGATCCACATCGGCACGTTCCGGGTGTCGCGTCGACTCGACACGCTCGTCGGCCAGAACGTCGCCGCCTCGCTTGCGCTGTCGCTGTCGATCTCGCTCGTCCTCGCGGTGCTCGCCAAGGCGGTGTCGGTCGGCTTCGGGGTCGCCAATTCGATCTCGATCGTGGACTTCGTCGTGATCTCGGTCGTCGGCGGGGTGCTCTCGTCGATCGTCGTCTTGTTCGTCGTGGTTGCTGTCACGGCACTGTCCGTGCGCTTCGACCTCGACCTCGACAACGTCCACACGCCGATCGTGACCGCCGCCGGCGACATGGTCACACTGCCGGGTCTGTTCCTCGCCACGTACCTCGTCGGGATCAGCGGCTTCACACCCGCGGTGGCGGGTGTCTGCGCGGTGGCAGGCCTCGTGGCGCTGGTCATGAGCTGGCGCGCCCGACTGCCGATCCTGCGCAGAATCGTGCGCGAGTCGGTGCCGGTGCTCGTCCTGGCCGGCATGGTCGACGTGATCGCGGGCATCACGATCCAGAAGCGCATCGAGTCGTTCCTGGTGTTCCCGGCGCTGCTCGTCCTCGTGCCGCCATTCCTCGAAGACGCCGGCGCCCTGGGCGGCATCCTCAGCTCGCGGATCGCGACGAAGCTTCACCTCGGCACGGTGGACCTCGCCCGCTCGCCGTGGCGCGCCGTTGCCGAGGACATCCTCCTCGTGTACGTGTACGCCTTGCCGACGTTCCTCTTGCTGGGGGTCTCCGCCGACATCGCGGCGGCTGTGTTCGACCTGCACAGCCCGGGTGCGCTCAAGATGATCGGGGTCTCGATGCTCGCAGGGGCGTTGGCGACGACGGCGGCGGTCCTCGTCGGGTACTACGGAGCCGTGGCCACCTATCGGCTCGGCCTCGACCCCGACAACCACGGCATACCCATCGTCACCTCGAGCTTGGACTTCTTGGGAGCGGTGTCGCTGATTCTGGCTATCGTGATTCTCGGTCTGAGTTGAGGCCCCCACATCGATGGACGAGAAACCCCCGAGAAACCTCAAGGCCATGCTGTCGGAGGCGAAGGACGCCTCCGAGCTCATGGTCGACCTCGCCTACGCCGCCCTCTTCTTCGACGACCCCGCGATGGCGGAGGAGGTCGAGGAGCTCGACGAGCGCCTCGACGGGCTCGTGCACGAGATGCGCGAGGTGTGCATTCTCGCCGCGCGATCGCCCCGCGATGCCGAGCAGATGTCGAGCGTCCTGCACGTGATCTCGGCCATCGAGCAGATCGGCAACTCCGCCGTCGATGTGGCGCACATCGTCACGCACCGTCTCGGCATCCCTCCGGCGCTGGTCGCCGACCTCGCCGCCGCCGAGGAGGTTTCGCACCGCGTGCGGGTACGCGAGAGCTCGGAGCTCGCCGGGCGTGCACTGTCCGACGCCGAGCTCCCGGTCGCAGTGGGTATGCGCGTCGTCGCCATCCGGCGCGGGAAGGAGTGGATCATTGATCCCGACGGCGACGAGATCATGGTCCCCGACGACATCCTCATCCTTCGCGGGTCGCCCGACGGCATCGCCGAACTGCGCGCGCTCGCCGGCGCTCCGGAATGGCGACCTCCGACCGTCGACGAGGACCCGGCCATCACCGATCTCGACCGGGCCGTCGACGTGCTCGTCGAGATGAAGAACATCTCCGAGGTCGGCGTCGGGCTCGCGTACTCGGCCCTGATCTTCTACGACCAGAGTCTCGCCGCCGAGGTGAGCCACCTCGAGGACCGGCTCGACGAGATGCGCGAGCGTCTCGAGCTGTGGGTCCTGCGCGCCGCTGCGGAGCGGATCGACCCGTCACCCCTTCGCGGCCTCTTGCACCTGGGCAGCGCGGCCGAAGAGATCGGTGACTCCGCGCGCCAGATGGTGTGGCTCGTCGAGCAGAACGAGGAGGTACACCCCGTGCTCGGCCTCGCGCTCGGCGACAGCGACGAGGTCATCGCCCGGGTGCCTGTACGCGCCGGATCGGCCCTCGACGGGAAGACGTTGCGTGAGGCGAACATCGAGCTCGAGACCGGGCTGTACCTCCTCGCCATCCGCCGCGCCGGGCGGTACATCTACCGGCCTCGGGGTCATGTCCGCCTCGAGGCGGGCGACGAGCTCATCGCGACCGGGCCCGACGACGGGCGAGACCGACTCGCAGAGCTCGCCGGCTACCGCGTGCTCGAGGACGACGACACCGGCGAGATCGAGCTCGTCCCGTCCGACACGCGGTAAAGGCGCGTTCTCGCGCGGGACGGTGGGTTCGCGCCCGTACCCGCGCGCCGTTGAATCCGCTCGGCTAGCTTCGCCGTCGTGACCGCGCCGCTGCGTTCCGGCCAGGCTGTCACGCCCGATGTGCCCGAGCGGCGGTTCGAGACCCCGCCGACGGGGCTCACCGACGCCGAGGTCCGCGAACGCGTCGAGCGCGGGCAGACGAACGCCACCGCCGAGCGAACGAGTCGCACCTACGGCGAGATCCTGCGCGCCAACATCTTCACCCGCTTCAACGCGATTCTCGGGCCGTTGCTCGTCGTCATCCTGCTGATCGGAGCGCCGCAGGACGGCTTGTTCGGCATCATTCTCTTCAGCAACGCGCTCATCGGGATCGTCCAGGAGATCCGGGCCAAGCGGACCCTCGATCAACTCGCGGTGCTCAGCGAACCACGCGTCCGCGTGGTGCGCGACGGGGAGGCTCGCGAGGTCGCCGTCGACGACGTGGTGCTCGACGACCTGATCGAGATCCGCACCGGCGATCAGATCGCAGCCGACGGGATCGTTCGCGCAACGACCTCGCTCCAGGTCGACGAGTCGCTGCTGACCGGGGAGTCGGATCCCGTCGACAAGAGCGTCGGTGACCACGTGCTGTCGGGCAGCTTCGTGGTGGCCGGCACCGGCCGGTTCCAGGCGACTGCAGTCGGTGACGACGCGTACGCGCGGAAGCTCGCGGCCGAGGCGCGACGCTTCTCGATGACGCGGTCGGAGCTGATCGACGGCCTCAACCGCATCCTGCGCTACGTGACCTGGGCGATCTTCCCGGTTGCCGTGCTCCTGCTCGTGAGCCAGTACAACGCCAACAACCGTTGGCAGGATGCCGTGATCGCGACGGTCGCGGGCGTCGTCGGCATGGTGCCGCAGGGGCTCGTGCTGCTGACGAGCATCGCCTTCGGAGTGGCGGCGGTGACGCTCGCGTCGCGCAAGGTGCTCGTCCAGGAGCTCCCGGCCGTCGAGGGCCTGGCTCGGGTCGACATCGTCTGCTTCGACAAGACGGGCACGCTGACCGACGGGAGCATCGTCTTCGACCGGGTCGAGCGGCTCGACGAAGACGCGCCCGTGGAGGCAGCTCTCGCCGCGCTCGGCACCGCCGAAGATCGCAACGCAACCCTGAACGCGATCGCGGCGGCGTTCCCGCCCGGCGAGACCTGGGAGCGAACGGCGGCCGTCCCGTTCTCGTCGGCGCGTAAGTGGAGCGCGGCGAGCTTCCGCGACCACGGCACATGGGTGCTCGGAGCACCCGAGTTGATCTGGCCCCAGCGCGACGACGACGTCATGAGGAAGGTCGACGAGCTCGCCGCGACTGGGCTGCGAGTCCTGCTCCTCGCCCGCACCGACTCGGCGCTCGATCGTGACAACCTGCCGCCCGGGTTACGCCCGGCCGCCCTCGTGCTCCTCGAGGAGCAGGTGCGACCGGACGCGGCCGAGACGCTCGCCTACTTCGCGCAACAGGGAGTGGCGCTGAAGGTCATCTCGGGTGACAGCCCTCGCACCGTGGGCGCCGTCGCCGCCCGGGTGGGGATGCCGCACGCCGACAAGCCGTTCGACGCCCGCGAACTTCCCGAAGACCTCGACGAGCTCGGCGCCATCCTCGAGGAGCGGTCGGTGTTCGGCCGCGTGACACCCCACCAGAAGCAGGAGATGGTGAAGGCACTGCAGGCTCGCGGGCATGCGGTCGCCATGACCGGCGACGGCGTGAACGACGCGCTCGCGCTCAAGCTCGCCGACATCGGCGTCGCGATGGGCTCCGGGGCGCCCGCGACGCGGGCGGTCGCGCAGCTCGTGCTGCTCGACGGCCGTTTTGCCACCATGCCCGGCGTCGTGGCCGAGGGCAGGCGGGTGACTGCCAACATCGAGCGGGTCGCCAACCTCTACATCACCAAGACCGTCTGGGCGACGCTGCTCGCCCTTGCCGTTGGTCTCGCCTTCTGGCCGTATCCGTTCCTACCTCGTCACCTCACGATCATCGACACGCTCACGATCGGCATCCCGTCGTTCTTCTTGGCCCTGGCGCCGAACACGCGCCGGTACGTCCCCGGCTTCGTCGATCGGGTGCTGCGGTTCGCGATCCCGGCCGGCGTCCTGGCCGCGATCGCGGCCTTCTCGGCGTTCGCGGTCGCGCGCTTCAACGATCTTCCACTCGTCCAGCAACGCACCGGCGCCACGCTCGTCATGCTCATGATGAGCTTGTGCGTGCTGGTGATCCTCGCGTCGCCGCTCACGTGGCGGCGGACGCTCCTGGTCGCGCTGATGATCGCCGGGTTCGTGCTGCTCTTCCCTGTCCCGTCGGTTCGAGACTTCTACGCCCTGAAACTCCCCAGCGACGTGCTCACCGAGACGCTGGTCATCGGCTTCGTCGGTGTCGCCGTGCTCGGAGGAGGCTGGGAGCTGTCGCGGCGATTGAACTGGGGCCCCGCCGCGGCGGTGAAGGTCGGAACGGCGGGGGCCGCAGCTGCGAACGAACCGCGCGAGACGGCTACAGCCAGTCGCGCCGCTTGAACCAGGTGTAGAGGACGATCGTGAGGGTGAGCATCAACCCGAGCGCGAACGGGTAGCCGAACGCCCAGTCGAGCTCGGGGATCGTCCTGAAGTTCATGCCGTAGATGCCGGCGATCAGGGTCGA
>JALZAA010000324.1 GCA_030948625.1 Actinomycetota bacterium | reverse complement strand
CTGCGGCCGGTGTGGTCACACAATGGGGTGTCACTCACCCCTTCGGGGGATGCGGGCGCGCAAATGACGGCGACCGGCAGCGTGGCCAGACTGGATCGACCATGACCGGCACCAATCGGACCGCGACAGCACGCCGCCTCCGGCTGTGGCTCGGCCTCGCCGTCGCCGCCGCCCTGCCGTTCGCGCCCGGCGTGACCCGCGCCGAGGGCGTGACGCTCAGTGTGGCGGCCGCCTGCTACGTGGTCGGCGCCTGGGCCTTCGAAGTGGTCGCGGCCCGGCGGTCGCGCTTTCCGGCCACGGTGCTGACCGCGTTTCTCGGCCTGACCGCGATCACCGTGGTCATCATCGCGATCCCGCGGACTCTCGAGGTCGGGATCGTGTTGTTCGTTCTGGGCGTCGCGTTCTCGATGTACGTCGGCGGGCGAACGCTCGGCTTGTGCCTCTCCGCAGGCGCGGCGGCGGCAGCGCTCCTTGCCGACGCCCTCGCGCCCGAAGCCCAGCAGGTCGACGGAGCGACATTGGCCGTCTTCGTGGTGCTGATGCCGCTGCTCGCGATCGCGGTCGACCGGCTCACCGCCGAGCATCGCCGAACGAGTGGTGCGCTGGCCCGACTCCATGACGTGCTCGGCGCGGTCGAAGCACAACCCGATCTCTCGGCGACGCTCGACTCGATCGCGGCGTCGATCGCGCACACCATCAACGCCACCGTCGCCGGGGTGATCCTCCGCGACGGCGACAGGTTCGCCGTTGCAGCCCGCACGAGCGTGGCTTCGTCACTCACACCCGCCGAGGTCGAGTGGCTCACCGAGGTAGAGCTCGAGCTGAGCCCGGCCGGCCCCCTCGGCGGTATGTCCGGGCACGCCGCGCTGTTCGTCGCCGATCTCGAGCGCGACCCGCGCATGGTGAACTGGTCGACACCGTGGGCGCGGGCGCTGCGCGGGCTCGGCTGCCACACCCTCGTGCGCGCGCCACTCCGACTCGGCGGCGACGTGGTCGGCGTCATCGTGGCCGCCTTCGCCCCGAGCGATCGACCCGACCGGGATGACCTCGCGTTCCTCGAGGCGTTCGCCGAGCGCGCGTCGCGCGTCGTCGTGCGCGCGAGCGCCTACGACCGCGAACGGGTCGCGGCGCTGCGGCTCTCCGAAGCGGCCGAGGAGAAGACCCAATTCCTGGGGCTCGTGTCGCACGAGCTGCGCACGCCGCTGACGGCGGTCAAGGGATTCGTGGACACGGTCCTGCAGCACTGGGATCAGCTGCCTGAGGACCGGCGCCGCGAGCTCCTCGATCGCGCGTCCACCAATGCCGACGAGCTGAACCGTCTCGTCGGCCAGCTGCTCGACTTCTCCCGCCTCGACGCCGAGGCCGTTCGTCTGTCGCCGCAACCGATCGTGCTGTCGGATGTGGTCGAGCACGTCCTCGAAGACCTGGGACCGGCTCTGGACGGCCACAACGTCTCGGTCGAGCTCGGCGGCCTGATGGTCCTGGCCGATCGCGCGGCCCTCGGTCGAGTGCTGACGAGCCTCCTCACGAACGCGGCGAAGTTCTCGCCACCCGATACGCGCATCACCGTGCGCGCAGAGACGGCCGGCGACGCGGTCGTCGTGTCGGTTGCCGACCACGGCACCGGCATCCCGGCCGAGGAGCAGGACCGCATCTTCGATCGCTTCTATCAGGCGACGTCCAACACGCTGTCGCGACGCGGGACGGGCATCGGCCTGTCCATCGCCAAGCGGCTGGCGGAGATGCAAGGTGGACGCATCCGCGTCGAGAGCATGCCCGGCGTCGGGTCGACCTTCTTCGTCACGATGCCGGCGGCTCCGTCGAGGGTGGAAGCCGAGCGCGAGGAGGTCGCGTCGTGAGGCGGCGCCGAACGTTCGCGGCCCTCGCCACCGGCGTCGCGGGAGTCCTGACGGCGTCGGCCGCGCACGCCCAGCTCCTGCCGCCACCACCGGTGCTCCCTCCGGCGCCACCCCTCCCCACGACGCCGCCGGTCGACGTCGTGGTGCCGGGTCTCGGCATCGAAGTGCACGTCCCTGGCCAGGACCCCGGAGGCGCCGCTGGCGTCCCGGGCGTCCCAGGGGGTGTCCCTGGTGTCCCGGGGGGTGTCCCTGGTGTCCCGGGGGGTGT
>JALZAA010000310.1 GCA_030948625.1 Actinomycetota bacterium | reverse complement strand
TTCGACGGTCTCGAACTTCGGCAGGTAATCGGCTGCCACCTTCAGCGCTTCGTCCATGTTCGCCGTCACGTCGTTCCTCTTTCCTTTTTCCTTCTACGCCCGGGCCGGAAGCCCGATCGTCTTCGTCTCGAGGTACTCCTCGAATCCCTCGATGCCGTGCTCGCGGCCGTTGCCACTCTGGCGGTAGCCGCCGAACGGCGAGTCGGGACCGAACCACATACCGCCGTTCACCGACACGGTCCCGGTGCGGATCCGACGGGCGACGCCTTCCGCCCGCTCGAGCGACGCGCTCGTCACCGCACCTGACAGGCCGTACATCGAGTTGTTGGCGATGCGCACGGCGTCGTCGTCGCTGTCGTACTTCAGGACACAGAGTACCGGGCCGAAGATCTCCTCCTGAGCGATCGCCGAATCCGGGTCGACGTCGACGAACAGCGTGGGCTCGACGTAGTAGCCCTTCTCGAGGTGCTGCGGGCGGCCGCCGCCGACGAGCAGCTCGGCTCCCTCCGCCTTGCCCTTCTCGATGTAGCCGAGCACGCGATCGCGCTGGCGGGCGTTGACCAGCGGCCCCATGATGTTGCCCGGATCGGTGGGGTCACCGTACGGAATCGCCTCGAAGGCGGCCTTCAGCATGTCGACGCCCTCGTCGTAGCGCGCCTTCGGCAGCAGCATCCGCGTCGTGATGGCGCACCCTTGGCCGCCGTGCATGCACACCATGGAGCCGGACGGGACGGTGGCGGCGAAGTCGGCGTCGTCGAGGATCACGTTGGCGGACTTGCCGCCGAGCTCGAGGAACACCTTCTTCAGCGTCTGCGCGCCATTGGCCATGATGCGCCTCCCGGTCGCGGTCGAGCCGGTGAAGCTGACCATGTCGACGCGCGCGTCGTTGGTGAGAGCCTCCCCCGCCGTTGCCGGGTCGCCCGACGTGACCACGTTCAGCACCCCGGGCGGGATGTCGGTCTGCTCGGCGGCGACACGGCCGATGAACGTCGCGCTCCACGGCGTGTCGGGAGCGGGTTTCAGGACGACGGTGTTGCCGGCGGCGAGCGCCGGTGTGATCTTCGACAGGTTGAGCATGAAGGGGAAGTTCCACGGCGTGATCGCACCGACAACGCCGACGGGCTCGCGCACGACCTTCCGTGAGCTGCGCATGCCCATGAACTCGTGGACCGGGAGCTCCTGCTCCCACTCGTAGCGGTCGATGAGGTCGATCTCCCACTGCATGTCCTCGATGCAGGTGTCCTGCTGCACCGCGTACGTGAGCATGATGGGCGTCCCGACCTCGGCGACGAGCTGGGGCCGCAGCGTCTCCTTCTCCTTGTCGAGGGCGTCCTTCAGCTGCTGGAGGCACCGCTTGCGGAAGGCGGCGTTCGTCGCCCAGTCGGTGTCGTCGAACGCCCGTCTGGCCGCCTCGATCGCCCGGTCGATGTCCTCGGCGCCACCGTCCGCGACCTCGCCCGCCACCTGTTCGGTCGCCGGGTTGATGTTCCCGTAGGTAGCTCCGGACGCCGCCTCGACGAGCTTGCCGTCGATCAGCATCCGCGCTTCGGCGTTCAACTCGCTCATGCGCCCTCCTGCATGTTCAGAAGCGAACGCGGCGATCGTAGCCCGAGGCGCGCGGGACCCTGACGGCGACGTCAGGAAGTATGAGGCCGCCGGCAGGTGCGTCGCTGTCCGCAAACTCGCCGTTACAGTCACCCTCGATGCACATCGCGGCGCTCGATCTTGGGACGAACTCGTTCCATCTCCTCATCGCCGACGTTCATCCGGACGGGAGCTTCACGCCTCTCGCTCGTGAGAAGGAGATGCTCCGCCTGGGCGACCACGTCAGCCGCGAAGGTCGCATTCCGCCCGCCGCCGCCGACCAGGCCGTCGCCACCGTGCGACGCATGAAGATGCTCGCCGACGCAGCCGACGCCTCCGAGGTGGTCGCGTGCGCGACGAGCGCCATCCGGCTCGCCGCCAACGGCGACGCCCTCGTCGACCGCATCGAACGTGAGACCGGTGTCGCAGTCGACGTCATCAACGGGCTCACCGAGGCGCGCCTCATCTTCGGCGCAATCCGCGCCAGCGTGATGCTCGAGCCGGCGCCGGCGCTGTGCCTCGACCTAGGTGGTGGGAGCCTCGAGGCGATGGTGGGCTCCGCCTCCGGGATGCAGTGGGCAACGAGCGAGAACCTCGGCGTGGCCCGACTCACCACCAACTTCGTCCACTCCGACCCGATCTCGAAATCGGACCGGCGCCCGCTGCGCGAGCACTTGCGAAAGACGCTGGGCCCCATCGCCGACCGCGTCGCCCCCTTCGAGCGGAAGCTGGTGGTCGGCAGCAGCGGAACGCTCGAGGACCTCGCCCACATGGTCGCCGCCCGGCGCAACGCACAGGTGCCGGTATCGCTCAACCAGCTCGCGTTCACTCGCGAGGAGTTCCTGCCGTTACACGGCGAACTGCTGTCGTCGAAAGCGTCGGAGCGGCGCAAGATGGAGGGGCTCGAGCCGCGGCGCGTCGACTTGATCGTCGCCGGCTCGATGTTCCTGGCGACGGCCATGGAGGTGTTCGAGTTCGACGCCATGACCGTCAGCGAGTGGGCGCTGCGCGAGGGCATCCTCCTCGACGCCATCGGGCATCACGATCCCGCCGACTGGACCGATGACCCGCGCGCGATTCGAAGGGGGTCCGTGCAGAGCCTCGCGAGGCGATGCAGCTTCCCGGAGGAGCACTCGCGCCAGGTCGCCCGCCTCGCGCTCGACTTGTTCGACCAGACGGTAGAGCTGCACGCGCTCGACGCGACAGATCGGGAGCTGCTCGAGTACGCCGCGATGCTGCACGACATCGGCGAACACGTCGCCCACGACGGACACCACCGCCACGCTGCGTACCTCGTGCAGCACGGACAGCTGCGCGGCTTCGCGCCCGAGGACGTGGCGTTGCTCGCCGCGCTCGCCCGGTGGCACCGGCGCGGCGAGCCCCGCGCCATCGCGGAGCTGGGTCCACTGGGCGCCGGCGACGAGGACCGGCTGCGGAAACTCACCGCACTGTTGCGGATCGCCGACGGCCTCGATCGCAGCCGCGGCCAGGCAGTCGACGCCATCGACGTCCGCGTCGGCCCATCGCTCGTCATGATCCGGCTGTCCAGCGACCGCGACACCGAGCTCGAGCAGTGGGGCGCACGGCGCAAGCGCGAGCTGTTCGAGAAGCTCTTCGGACGGGAGCTCGAGGTGGCCGCCCACCCCTCCGGGTCACGAGCGGCGCTCGCCGCGTCGTAGCACCGCGGGTCGGGCGGTTCGACCCCTAGGCGATCTCTTGTTCGCGCGGCGGCGTTTCCTCCCCGAGCTCGCGCACGAGCACGTCGATCAGCTCGTGGATCTCGTGGGCGCAGGCGGAGAAGACCGGGAGGTCCCCGCCGGCGGGATCGGCGACGTCTTCTACGGGATCGAGCTCGACGTCGGCGAGGTTGAGGGCGGCGAGCCGCTCGGCGAACGATTCGCCGGGCGCGGAGGGAAGATCGCCGACCAGTCGTCGCAGTGTGACGGTCTTGCCCGCCGCATCGGGATGGGTGCGCCGCATGTAGCCGACGTGCTCTGCGGCCAGGCAGATCACCACATCGGCGGCAGCGACGTCGGCATCGGTGAGTTGATGGCTTCGGTGCATCGTTCGCACCGCGCCGAACTCCGCGATTGCGTCGCGGGTTCGCCAGCTCATCGGCATGCCTTCGACGACGTGCGTTCCCGCGGTCGTCACGCGCATCCCCGGCGCCCGGTCTTCGAGGAACGCTCCCGCCATCACCGAGCGCGCCGCGTTGCCGGTGCAGAGAAAGACGATGTCGAGGGGAGAGGTGATCCTTACCCCTCCCGGCCGGTGACGGTCTGATGGACGATCCTGGCTGTCGTCTCGACCACGTCGGCGCGGGTGACGCCGAGCGACTCGAGGTCGCGGTGGAACGCGGCCATGCGCTCCAGGAGCGCGACGAGCGCGGCCGCGGCCGCCATCGGCGCGATCTCTGTGCTAACGCGTCCCGCAGCCTGCGATTCGGACACCGCCGCCGCGAGATGATCGGTGAGCGGGCGCAGCGAGTTGTTGCGCACCTGCCGGAATCGCTGGTCACCCTCCTGCGCGGCGAGGTTGCGGGTACGGAGCACGGCCCGGTGCTCGTCCCAGTAGCGGATGAAGAGATCGACCATGTCACGGGCAGCGTCGAGACCCGCCGGGCCCGTCCACGGCCGGCGCAGCAGCTCGTCGACCGGTGCCAGCTGCTCCCCGACTTCCGCAGTCAGCGCGAGCACCGCCTCCTCGACGTCGCGGAAGTACTGATAGAAGGTCGCGGGCGACGTACCGACCTCGCGGGCGATGTCGACGACCCGGAGGTCTCGCACGCCGTGACTCTCGAGCAACTTCGCCGTGGCCGCGAGCAAGCGGAGCCGGGTGGCCGCACCCCGCTTCCCCAGGGGGCGGCCGTCGAGCGCCACCGCCGACTCGGGCGTGGGCACGGTGGTCGGCGACGAGCTCACGGCTCCCCAGGCTAGTTGCGGTCCCCTCGGAACTGACGACCCGTCAGAAGCGGGAAAGGCTCCGCTAGCGCCGTCCGCCGTTAGCCTGCCGAAATGCGGCGGGGCATCATTGCCGTCATCGCGTCGCTCGCCGTGACAGGCGGCGCCCTCGTCGGGTGCTCGGACGCGCACAGCGGTCGCGACCGCGCCGCGAAACGTCGGCCCGGGGCGGCGGCGACCACGACCACGCCTGTGGGCGAGCCCGCGCCGGGTGCCAGCGGTCAGCCCGTCACGTTCGCGTTCGCGGGAGACGTCCACTTCGTCGATCAGCTCGCGGACAAGGTGAACGCGAACCCGACGCAGGTGCTCGCACCGATCGCACCCGTGCTCTCGGGTGCGGACTTCGCGATGGTCAACCTGGAGACCGCGATCACCGACCGCGGCGATCCCGTGGCAGGCAAGAACTTCCACTTCCGTTCACCGGCGGCGTCCTTCACGGCGCTGAAAGCTGCGGGCGTCGACGCCGTCAACATGGCGAACAATCACGCACTCGACTACGGGCCCGTCGGCATGCAAGACACGTTCGACGCCATCGCGTCGTCGAAGTTGCCCGTGGTCGGCATCGGGCACAACGCGTCCGAGGCGTACAAGCCGTACCGCACCGTCGTGAAGGGCGAGCGCATCGCCGTCTTCGGCGCGCTCGACTGGCTCGAGCCCGAGCTGATCCCGGCGTGGTCGGCCACCGAGACCCAACCTGGCGTCGCGTTCTCGATCGATCGCACGCGGCTCGTCGCCGAGGTGAGCGCAGTGCGGCCCGAGGTCGACACGCTGGTCGTGTTCCTCCACTGGGGAACCGAAGAGACGCATTGCGCGTCCGGCGAGCAGGAAGAGCTCGCGCAGGCGCTGCTCGGCGCCGGTGCCGACATCGTCGTCGGGAGTCACGCCCACCGCGTGTTCGGCGCCGGGCACGTGGGCACGTCGTTGGTCGCCTACGGGCTCGGCAACTTCGTCTACTGGCGCGAGGACGACGAGTCCGGCCGCAGCGGGGTGCTGCTCGTCGAAGCCACCGGCCGCCAGGTGGGCTCGTACTCGTGGGTCCCGGCACGCATCTCGCAGGGGATTCCCGTCCCCCAGAGCGGCGACGCCGCCGCCGCCGACATCCGCGAATGGGAGCAACGCCGCAGCTGCAGCGGCTTGTCGCCGTAAAGGGGCCCTCAGCCCAGGGCGCCGTCGCCGCGGAGCCGCTCCACCTGAGACGCGTCGTATCCGAGCACGTCGGCGAGGACTTCGTCGGTGTGCTCGCCGACCTTGGGCGCCCTCGTCGGCTCCGGAAGCTCCTCGCCGAGGACGTGCACGGGCAGAGGGATCTCGTCGGCGCCGAGGCGCGACGCAGGGATCCACGGAAACCGGTCACGGAACTGAGGGTCGTGCGCGATCGACTGCGACGAGTTCACCGGCGCGATGGGCGTGTTGGCCTTGTTGCCGAAGTCGATCCATTCGGCGGACGTCTTCGTGGTGAAGATCTCGCGTAGCTCGCGCTGGAGCTCCCGGTTGTTGCGCGCGTGGTCGGCGTACGGCTTGCCCGGCCACCGCTCGAACAGGTCCATCCGGCCCACGCCTTCGCAGAAATTCCGCCAGAACGCCTGCTCCGACGCCATGAACAACACGTGGCCGTCCGCGGAGTCGTACATCTGGTACCGGACGCCCTCGCGCATGCCTGCAGTACCAGGCGCGCGCCGCTCGTAGTCGTCGCTCGCGTTCCCCGTGACCTCGGACTCCGGCCGCTCATATGCCTTCCACGTCTCGATGCGGTACCAGTCCATGTAAGCGGCGGCGTCGGACTGCGCGACCTCGATCTGGCATCCCGTGCCCGTCGCACGCGCCCGCACGACGCCGGCGAGAAGCGAGAAGGCGCCGAGGAGTGGGCCGGCGTGGATCCCGATCGACGGGTGCTCGGGCATGTAGCAGAAGCCATCGTCGTCGTACGCGGGCGGGACGATGCCGGCCCAGGTGTCGAACGCGATGCCGTGCGCCGGGAGGTCGCGGTACGGCCCGGTCATGCCGTAGCCCGACAGCGTGCAGAAGACGATCCGCGGGTTCACTTCCTTGAGGCGCTCGTACCCGAGGCCCCGCCGTTCGAGCGCGCCGGGCCGCATGGCCTCGACGACCGCGTCGGCGTTGCGGACGAGGTCCGTGTACACCTCGACCGCAGCGGGGTTGCGCAGATCGAGCGTGATGCTTCGCTTCCCGCGGTGGATGTGGAGGTGCATGAGCGACTCGCCCTCGACGATCGGCCACGTCATCTCGCGGACGTAGTCGCCCTGTGGCGGCTCGACCTTGATCACGTCGGCGCCGAGATCGGCGAGGAACGAGGTGAGCTCGCCCGGCCCGAGCAACGAGCTCTCGATCACGCGCACGCCCGCGAGCGGGCCGGACTCCGGCGACGGGCTCACAGCGAGTCCCCGCGCGAGAGCTGCGTGTCGGGGTGCGGGGTCATGAGCTCCTCGCGCCAGCGTGTCCGACCGGCGTCGCGGGCGCGGCCCTGCCAGCGCGCAATGCGCTCGTCACTCCCCTCGTCCCCGGCGCGCATGAGTGACTCGTGCGCCGCGGGGTCGGTCGCCCAGATCGTCACGACCTCGACATCGGTCAGCAGCACCTCGTACAGCCCGACCAGGGTGTGGCCGTAGTCGGCGAGAAGCGGAGCTCTGAGGTCCCGCACCAACGCGAGGTAGTTCAGTGCGTCGCCCGGTCGCACCTCGGAGATCTCGTGCACGAACACCGAACCCGTGACGCCGTTCGCCCCCAACTCGCCGAGCGACGGGCAGCCTGGTGCCGCACCGAGCAAGCGGTCGAAGCCGCCGGTGCGCGTCTTCAACGCTTCTTGCCACCACTCGACGAGCGCCGGGTTCTGCGTGCGCCGCAGGTTCGTGGCTTCCATGAGCCGGCGCCAGCCCGACCAGCCGTCGACGCACTCCCACAGGTTCACGACCTGCGGCCACCTTCCCGTGGAGCCCATCGTGTACCAGGTGCCGACGAGGTCGAGCCCCCGGTCGGCGGCGGCCTCGGCATTGAACCCGGCCGTGTGCTCCATGTAGCGCATCGCGCCCTCCCCCACGATGTCGATCACCTCGTGGAGATAGAGGTTGCGCTCGGGCATGGCGCAGGACTGTACCTGCCGCCCCCCGTGACCCCGTGAGACGATTCTCACATGGAGATGGTCGGCGAGTTGCTGCGCGATGCGGCGGCGGGTTCGGACGTCGGACGCATCGCCGAGGCCTTCGATCGCTTCGAGCTGCCGGCGAGCCTGGCGTACGCGTTTGGTCTGGACCCCGAGGACGACGGCGACGTCGGCACCGTCGAGCTGCCGAGTGGACGCGTGGTCGTGCTCGCCGGTCCGGGCGTCGTCGCCACCCGAAACGTCGACGGGCTCCGCGCCTTCGGCGCCGCCGCGAACGTCCCGATTGCGAACACGTGGGGCGCGAAGGGCGTGCTGCCGTGGGACAGCCCACACCACATGGGCACGTGCGGGCTCCAAGCGCGCGACTTCGAGCTGCTCGGCTTCGCCGGCTACGACGCCGTCGTCGCCACCGGCATCGATGTCCACGAGTCGGCGCGAGAGCGGTTCTCGTTCGCGCCGGTCGTCGACGTCCCGCCCGGGGAGCTCGGACGCCTCGCGGAGAATGCTGCGCCGGCGGTGGAGCCGATCGGAGCCAACGCGCTGTACCAACGCGTCTCCGCGATTGCGCAACCGGGGTACGCCGACGATCGCGTCCCGCTGCATCCCGCCCGTGCCGTCGGCGACCTGCGCGCCTCGCTCCCCCCGGGCGGGGTCGTCACGGCGGACCCGGGGCTGGCCGGGCTGTGGGTGGCGCGCACATTCCCGACGACAGAGCCGGGAACGGTGGTCGTACCCGCGCTGGCCGCGCCCGGCATCGCGGCCGCGCTGGCGCTGGTATCGGCGCTGCGCGGCCTCCCGGCGGTCGCCGTCACCACCGAGCCGCTCGACCACACGACGCTGGCGGTGCTGGAGCTGGCGACCGAGCTGGCCGCCGCACTCGTCGTCGACGTGTGGGGCCCAGGTGGCGCCATCCGCCGCGCCGGCGACCATCTCGAGCAGCTCCAAGGTGCGTCGCTCGAGCACGGCGTGTCCATCGTCGACGTGCCCGTGGACCTCTCGTTCACCCGCAAGCTCGTTGACGCCGCCGGTCGTGTCGTGGCCTGGGGTGGCGTGCCGGTCGGCGAATAGCCTTCGCCCCTGTGGGTGAGGCACGGACCGCGATCGTCACAGGCGCTTCGTCGGGTATCGGCCGCGCGATCGCGTGCGCGTTCGGCGCCGAGAGTTGGAAGGTTGCAGTCGGCGCTCGTCGCAAGGACCGCCTGGACGAGGTCGCGGCGGAAGTCGAGACCGCGGGCGGCGAGCCATTCGCCCATCCCCTCGACGTCACGGATCCGCGTTCGATCGCGGACTTCTTCGCCGCCGCCGAGAAGGCACTCGGGCCGGTCGACACGCTGGTCAACAACGCCGGCACGTCGACGCCCGGACGCTTTCACACGATCGACGACGAAGCGCTCCGGCGCGAGGTCGACACGAACCTGCTCGGACCGATGCTCACCAGCCGGCGCGCGATCACGTCGCTGCTGGCGCGTGGCAACGGTGGCGACCTCGTATTCATCTCGTCCGATGCCACGCATCACGCGCGGCCCCGCATGGCGGCGTACGGCGCCACGAAGGCGGGCGTCGAGCTGCTCGCCCGATCACTGGCCATGGAGCTCGAGGGCAGTGGGATTCGCTCCACGATCGTGCGCGTGGGCCCGACGGTGACGGAGTTCGGATCGAGCTGGCCCGTCGACGAGATCCAGGAGCTCATGGAGTACTGGCCTCGTTACGGCCTGCAGCGACACGGCGGTGTGCTCGCCGCCGAGGATGTCGCTCGCGCCGTGGTGACGGCTGTGACCGCTCCGGCCGGGGTCCACGTGGACACCATCGAGGTGCAGCCGGAGGCTCCCGGCCCGGGCCGCCCGGCGTAGACGCCTCAGCCCGGCGGGGCGGACGCGAGCATGCCGAGCCGCAGTGACAAGGCGGAGTAGCGCGACTCGTTCAGGCCGGCGCGCTCCGCGGCGCGCTGCACCGTCCGCGTGATCGCCTTCTCGCCCAGCCGCGTGAGACCCACTCGCTCGAAACGGTCGACGGAGCGGAAGGCGGGTCCGGCCGTGAGCCCGGCCGCGGCGACCCACTCCTGCCACACGAGAACCGGGCACAGATGGATGTTGTCGCCGTATGGAACCACGACGCGGCCGCGGAGCAAGGTGAGGGCGAGCCCATCGCGCGTCACGACGAAATCAGAGACGTCGAGCGACACGAGCTCCGATGGTCGGAGCGCCGCCGCGTACCCGACGAGCAGTAAGGCGCGGTCGCGTGCTCCAACGAGGCCGTCGGGCAACGCGGCAACGATGGTCTCGATCTCTCGCTGGTCGAGCGGCACGGTTGCCACAGGCGCCTTGCGCTGCTCGTACCGCGCGCGCATTACCGCGACGCGAATACGATCGTCGGCCGTCGGTGACGGAAGGCCCGATGCCAGGTGCCAGTCGTCGATCGCACCGACACGCCGCGGGATGGTGGCGGCGTGATCCCCGCCGGCGAGCTCGCGCACGTACTCGGCGATTGCTCGAGGCGCGGCCGGCAGCGCGGGCTCGCCGTGGTCCACGCACCAGCGTGCGAAGTCGGCCCAGTCGGTCCGGCTCGCGCTCGTGTTGTTTCGGCGCGTCATTGCCTCAAAACGGTACCCGGCCAGTCGTCCGGTCAGTGGGCAATCTCCGCGCGGGCGCGTCCTTCCAGGAGGAACGCCCTGGTCTGGTCCCGGCTCATCTTGCGCACCCGCGTACCTCCCGTCGGCGCCACGGTACGCTGCACGCGGCGGCGGCGGCTTTGCCGACCGTCGCCGCAAAGCCGGAGCTTGCGACGGCGACAGGAGAGGCAGTGCGGACAGAGGACATGATCATCGTCAGCGTCGACGACCATGTGGTCGAGCCACCCGACCTGTTCGAGCGTCACCTTCCCGCCAAGTACCGGGACGTCGCGCCGAAGATCATGCACAAGGACGACGGCACCGACGTGTGGCAGTTCCTCGAGTTCGAGGTGCCGAACATCGGCCTCAACGCGGTCGCGGGCCGCCCGCCCGAGGAGTACGGGATCGATCCGAC
>JALZAA010000309.1 GCA_030948625.1 Actinomycetota bacterium | reverse complement strand
CCGTCGCTGGGGCCACGGGAGCGTCAGCTGCTGCTCGAACGTCTCGGGCCCGTCGTGCGCGTGGTCGCCGCCGACACGCGATCGCAGGCTCGCAACCGCGAGCTGGCGCTGGAGCGGCTTCGCGATCGGCTGGCCTCTGCGCTGCGGACACCCCGGGCGCGGCGCCCGACGGGCCCGAGTGCCACGGCGCGGCGGCGGCGCGTTGACGCAAAGCGGCGCCGAGGCCAGCTGAAGCGCCAGCGGCGGACCAGGCCCGAGATCGAGGATTGAGCGCGACCCGGCCGTGGAGTTCTGAGAGGCTCTGTCCGCATGGAGCTGGCAGCGAGCGGCGCATGGTTCGCGGGCGGGCTCGTCGTGATCGTCGTCGTCATCGACGCCGTCGTGCGCACGGTCGTGCTCCCGCGTGGATCGGTGGTCGCGCTTTCCCGTCTGATCTGGCTGAGCACCCGCCGGGTTTTCAACCTGATCGCTGGGCGGTTCGAGACGTACGAGTCCCGCGACCGTGTCATGGCGCTGTACGCGCCGTTCACATTGCTGCTGCTGCCGGTGGTGTGGCTTTCGATGGTGCTGGTCGGGTTCATGATGATGTTCCACGCCGTGGGCGTCTCCAGCTGGCGTACAGCCTTCACAGAGAGCGGATCGTCGCTCTTCACGCTCGGCTTCGTGCACCCGAGCGATCTGCCGGCGTCAGGTTTGGCGTTCTTCGACGCAGCCTTCGGCCTCGGGATTCTCGCTCTCTTCATCGCCTACCTGCCGTCGATCTACAACGCGTTCTCGCGGCGCGAGGTGCCGGTGGCCATGCTCTCGGCGCGCGCCGGCACGCCGCCGTCGGCGATCGAGTTCCTGATCCGCGTCTACCGCATCGACGAGCTCGACAGGCTCGGCGAGGTGTGGGAGAGGTTTCAGGAGTGGTTCGCCGAGATCGAGGAGACGCACACGTCGCAGGCGGCGCTGGTGTTCTTCCGCTCACCGAGACCCGAGCGCTCGTGGATCACGGCGTCGGGCGTGGTCATGGATGCGGCTGCGCTGTCGAACTCGACGATCGACATCCGATGGTCACCGGAGGCGGCGCTGTGCATACGCGCCGGCTACTCGGCGCTGCAGTCCATCGCGGGTTTCTTCAGCATTCCCTACGATCCGGACCCGCAGCAGACGGACCGTACGAGCATCGCGCGGGAGGAGTTCGACGACGCGTGCCGCCAGCTCGCCGAGGCGGGCGTACCGCTGAAGTCCGACCTCGACCAGGCCTGGATCGACTTCAACGGGTGGCGGGTGAACTACGACTCGGTCCTGGTCCACCTCGCATCCCTCACCGTGGCTCCGTACGCAATGTGGTCGTCCGACCGATCGCTCACGGGGTTTCGGTTGCCGCCGATCCGCCGGCGTCGCCGGCGCTGAACGCCTGAGCGAGTTCAGCCGGCCTGAGCAGGTTCGTCGGCGGGCTCGGACGGGACGTCCGGGCGACGGGCCTGGTGCGCGCTGTGCAACCAGGCGAGGAACCGCTCGACTCCGTTGACGACGTGCTCGGTGCGTACCGAGTGGAACACCTCGAAGGCGTGCGATGCGCCTGGGATCTCGGCGTAGAGCACCGGCTTTCGCGAGACCGCGCGCAGCCCGGCGACGAACCGGCGCGCTTGCTCAACGGGAACGAGGTTGTCGCCCGAGCCGTGGATCACGAAGAACGGGGGCGCGTGCGGCCCGACGTGGTGCATGGGCGACATGCGCTCGAACCGCTCGCGGTCCTCCTCGACGGTCGTGCCCACGATCCGGCGCGCCATCCAACGGCCGATGCGCTCTCCGCGAGCTCCGGCGCGGTCGTGCGGGTCGAACGACTCGGCGAGGTCGTACACGCCGTAAAACGGCACGCACGCGGTGACCGACGTGTCGGCGGACTCGAAGCCGGGCTGGAACTCGGGGTCGTTCGGAGTGAGCGCGAGGAGCGCGGCGAGGTGCCCGCCGGCGGAGCCGCCGGTCACGACGACGAAGTCGGGGTCACCGCCGTAGTCGGCGATGTTCTCCCGAATCCAGCGCAGCGCGAGCTTGCAGTCGATGAGGTGATCGGGCAGGGCGACTCGGGGGCTGAGCCGGTAGTTGGCGGCAACGCACACCCAGCCCTGCGCAGCCAGGTGGAGCATGAGCGGCAGCGCTTGCTGCGCCTTGTCGCCGATCATCCACCCGCCACCGTGGATCTGGAACAGCACCGGGGCCCGGTCCACGTGGCCCTTCGGTCGCCACACGTCGAGTTGATGGCGGTGGCCGGCTCCGGGCGCGTACTGGATGTCCTTGAGCCGCTCGACGTGCCGGTCGCGCAGATAGAAGGGGAGCATCAGGTTTCGCCGCGATGTCCGCCGCGCCAGCCGCTCCGCCATGCCGGGTGCGATCTCGTCGCGGTAGTCGGGGCCGAGCCCCTCGCGCAGCGCCTCCTCCATGACGCGGCCGGCGCGGCTCGACACGACCTGGAGCCACAGGAGGCCCGCCCAGGACGTTGACGTGATCACGAGCCCGGCGACACCCGGCCACGTGTCCAGTGCGCCCAACCAGACGAACACGATGGTGGCGGCCACCTGCCAGGCGACGTGGAAGACGGCGAGCTCGGCCGTGAGCCAGCCCGCGAAGAAGCTCAATGCAATGAGCTGCCAACGTCGCGACGGCCACAGCGCGTTGAGCGTGAACCATGCGCCCACGAGGCTGACGGCCAGATACGCCCAACCCATCGCGCCATTGTCGCGCGACCCCGGCGACGCCCAGTGAAGCAGGACTACGCTTTCGCAAAGTCGGATCGGAGACGCGCATGCAGCGGTTGACCGGGCTGGACGCCGCATTCCTCGCCCTCGAGACACCGTCGACCCATATGCACGTGATGGCGACGATGGTCCTCGACCCGTCGGACACTCCGGGCGGCTTCACCGTCGACACGATGCGCCGGCTCATCGCCGACCGCCTGCCGCGCCTCGAGCCCTTCCGCAGGCGCGTCGTCGACATCCCGTTCGGCGTGCACCACCCGGTGTGGATCGAGGATCCCGACTTCGATCTCGATTACCACGTCCGCCGGGCTGCCCTTCCCGCGCCGGGAGGGATGAACGAGCTCGCCGAGCTCACGGCGGAGATCGCCGGCCGTCAGCTCGACCGGCGCCGCCCGCTCTGGGAGCTCTGGGTCGTCGAGGGCCTCGAGCACGGGCACGTCGCGATCATCGCCAAGATGCATCACGCCGCCATCGACGGCGTGCTCGGCGTCGACCTCATGACGGAGATCTTCGACCTCGAGCCCAACCCGCAGCCGAAGCCGCGCGAGGAGCTCCCGAAGCCCGAGCGGCTTCCTTCCGATGCCGAGTTGCTCGTCGGCGCGATGACGTCGATCGCGCGGCAGCCGTTGCGCACGGTCCGCGCCGTTCGCAACCTCGCCCGTTCGGCGACGCGCGTGGTGCAGCGCATCCGCGCGCAGCCGGTCAACGCAGGTGTGCCGTTGACCGCGCCGCCGACCCCGCTGAACGGAGTGCTCACTCCGCACCGGCGGGTCACGTTCGCGTCCGTCCCGCTCGCCGACATCAAAGACGTCAAGCGCGCCTTCGGCGTGACCGTGAACGACGTCGTCCTGGCCGTGTGCGCAGGCGCCCTGCGCCGATTCCTCGACGCCCGCGGCAACGTGCCCGACAAGCCGCTGCTCGCCGCCATTCCCGCGTCGGTACGCGGGCGCGACGAGCGCGGGGTCATGGGCAATCGGGTTTCGGCCATGTTCGCCACGCTCGCGACGCAACTCGACGACCCCGTGGACCGCCTCTTTGCCGCACGCGACGTCATGAGCGGAGCGAAGCAGGTGCACGAAGACATCGGCGGCAACACGCTGCACGAGTGGGCCGAAGTGGCGGCGCCGGTGATGTTCTCACGCGGGATGCGGCTCTACGAGCGTCTGGTCCAGGGCCGGCATCCTCCGATCGTCAACCTCATCGTGTCGAACGTCCCCGGGCCGTCGTTCCCGCTGTACTGCG
>JALZAA010000289.1 GCA_030948625.1 Actinomycetota bacterium | reverse complement strand
TCGGGCCACGACGACCGCGACGCCGATCTCACCCATCACGCTGTCGGGCGCGGGCGCGATGGCAACGGCGCCGACCGCAGGATGCGTCGAGAGCACGGCCTCGACCTCGACGGGGAACACGTTGTACCCGCCGCGCACGTACATCTCCTTGGTGCGGCCCACGAGCCGCAGCCGTCCTCGGTCGTCGATCCAGCCGAGGTCGCCGGTGCGTACGAACCCGTCGGCCGTGAATGCGGCGCGCGTGGCGTTGGTGTCGCGCCAGTAGCCGCTCATGACCGCGGGGGAGCGCAGGCACACCTGGCCGACCTCGCCCGGGTTCACCGGCTGCTCATCCTCGTCGAGCACCGCGAGGTCGACGGATGTGTGCGGGCGGCCGACACTGACGACGGCGTCTTCATCGGGATCGTCGAACGCCGTTCCCAGCCCGATGCCGGCCTCGGTGCACGAATACCGGGTCGCCAGCGCGGCGCGGAATCGACGCCGGGCTTCATCGGCGAGGCCGGGCGTGATGGGGCCTCCACCTATGACGAGGAACCGCACGCTGTTGAGGTCGTAGGAATCGAAGTCCGGCTCCCGGAGCATCAGCGCGAGCTGCGTCGGGACGCCGGCGACCGTGGTCATTCGGTGCTGCGCGGCGAGCTGCAGCGCGTCGGCGGCGCGCCACCGGCGGATGATGAAGTTGGTGCCGCCGCGCCGGAGGTTGCCGGGCAGCTTGGTCATGAACCCGAGGTGGGCCATGGAGGTGCCCACGAGCCCTCGGCCGCCGCTGCCCCACGCTTCACCGACGTCGGTAGCGGTGATGAAGTCCAGCTGGCGGTTGCAATAGAGCGCGCCCTTCGGCAGTCCGGTCGTGCCCGATGTGAAGACGATGGCGAGCGGTCGCTCCGGCTCGGCGGGGAGGTCCGGCGGAGCCTCGCCACGTCTGCGAACGTCGCGCAGAAGTGCGTCGACGTTGTCAGCCGCTTCGACGACCTCGACCGGCGCACCGTCGGGCACGAGCCCGGGCCCGGCGATCACGAGACGGGGGTCTGCGGTCGCGACCACGGCGGCGCGCTCGTCCGCCGTCAGCCTGTCGTTCACACCCGCCGTGATCGCACCGAGCTTCGCTGCGGCCAGGTACGACACGAGATATTCGGGACCGGACGGCAGCACGAGCGCGAGCACGTCGCCGGCCGTAAGACCGCGGTGAGCGAGCCCCACCGCAACCTCGTCGGAGATTCGATCGAGATCGCGGTAGCTCAGCGTCCAGCCGTCCGGCGCTACGTAGGCGGTACCATCCCCGAAACGTCGAGCCGCCTCACGCGCGGTCGCGGAGAGCATCGTGGCGAGATCGTACAAGTCGTCCGGCGGCAGCACTTCGGGGAGCCGCCAGGGCACGCCGGCGCAGCAGCGCGACCTGCGCGCGCAGGGGCGTCGCACGATGCGCAAGCTCTTGGACGCCGGCATGCGTGTGTTCGCCGAACGCGGGTACCACGCGGCCCGGGTCGACGACATCGTGCGTGCCGCTCGCACGTCCCACGGGACGTTCTACCTCTACTTCGCCAACAAAGAGGACCTGCTGCGGGCGCTGGCGGTCGACTGCGCCGAGGCGCTCGCCAAGCTCGCCGACGACATCGGGCCGATCACCCCGGACGAGGCCGGATTCCGCGAGCTGCGGACGTTTCTCGCCAAGTTCGTCTCGACGTACCGACAGTACGGACCGGTCATCCGGGCGTGGATGGAGGACCAGGTCGCCGACCGCGAGGTCGACCGCCTGGGTGTGAAGGCGTTCACCGCGATCGGCACCCGACTGGGTGAGCGCATGCGCGAGGTCGATGCCGACGCCGCCGAGAACGAGGCGGCGGCGGTGGGCGCGCTCATGGCGATGCTCGAGCGTTTCAACTACGCGCTGTCGTCACGCCGCCTCGTCCTCGACGAGGACGCCATGCTCGACACCCTCGCCCACATCATCCACCGCGGCTTCTTCGGCGGTCCCGCCGGGAGCTGATCCTCCGCCCGTCAGGCGTAGCGAACGCGGCGCAGGATGATGTCCTCGCCCGCGTCGACCTCCTGCAGCTTGCCGCCGCCTCGACGCGTGTACGTGTCGTCCTCCTCGTCCTTTTTCTTGACGACCCAGATTGGCTCGTCCTCGGTCAGTTGCCCACGCGTGTGGTCCCTCTCCCCATCGCGCTCGCCGGGGGGAGGGGTGAACACGATGACCGTGATCTGACGAGGTCCCTCGGAGATGTACACCTGGAACTCGCCCTCGTTGGCGCACACCCAAAGCGATTCGGTGGGCAGCTCGAGATCGCGGGCGCGTTCGGACGCGTGCCCGTCGCCTCCTGCCGCACCGCGAAGACCCCCAGCAATTTGCCGCAACGCGAAGGCTAAGGCATTTCGCGCGCCGACATGCTCACGTCTCGATGCGTCGGCTCCAAGTGCCGCGTAGCTCGAACACGTACTGGTCCGGGAGTGCCGCCAGGCGGAGTCCGACGTCGCTGCAGTTCGGGCAACGCAGCACGATGCCGGCACCCTCGTAGCAGCGATGCGCGCCGGCCGGATTGCGATCGCCGCATGACTGACACGTGCGCTCGAGGGTCGTGAACTCGGCGACGAAGATCTCCTGGAGCAGTCCGGCGATCGCGTTGCCGTCGGTGTGCAGGTCGGCGGCGGCCATGGTCATCCTCCCGTCGGTCCGAAGCGCTCGGTCTTGATGTGATGCGGATCGTGACCGAGTTGCACGAGCACATCGGCGACGTGCTCGACGAAGCCGGTCGGTCCGCAGACGTACGTATGAGGTGCCAATGAGGGGACGACGCCGATTTCGCGGAGCATTGCGACGTCGACGCGGCCGGACCAACCGGTCCACCCCGTCGGCTGCTCGCGCGTGAGTGTGTAGCGAAGGGTCACGCCGCTCTCGGCGACCTTGGCAAGCTCGTCGCGATAGAGCACGTCGTCCCAGGTGCGTGCCGACACGAGGATCCGTGCTTCCGCGGTGCTCCCTGTGTCAGCGCGGTGGCGCAGCATCGCCATGAGGGGGACGACGCCTGAGCCGCCGCCGAGGAGCACGAGCGGCCCGCCGTCGGCCGCCTGCCATGTGAAGTAGCCGCCGATGGGGCCGCGGATCTCGATTTGATCGCCGGGACGCAGTTCGTCCGTCAGGTAGGGCGAGACTTCACCGTCGCCGATGGTCTCGACGGTGAGCGCAAGATTCGGATCCTCGGGCGACGACGCGATCGAGTACGAGCGCTCCGCTTGGTATCCGTCCTCGGCCGTCAGGCGCACGTCGACGTGCTGGCCCGCGAGGTGCCCCGGCCAGTCGGGGACATCGAAGGTGAGCGTCGTCGCGCTGGGCGTCTCCGGTTGCAACCGCCTGACCGTCGCGAGGCGCCACGTGAGCGGGACGCGTGGCAGCGTCAGTCGCTCCAATACCGCTGTTCCTTCCACGGGTCACCGCGGTTGTGGTAGCCGTTGGTCTCCCAGAACCCGGGTTCGTCGTGGTCGAGCAGCTCGAGCCCGCGAACCCATTTGGCGCTCTTCCAGAAATAGAGGTGAGGCACCAACAGGCGCGCCGGGCCACCGTGGACCGGATCGAGCGGCTCGCCGTTGAACTGGTACGCAACCCATGCCTGCCCGTCCGTGACGTCGGCGAGGGGAAGATTGGTCGTGTAGCCCCCGTCACAGGACGCCAACACGAACTCGGCCGACGTGTCGACGTTCTCGAGCAGGGTGTCGACCGACACGCCCTTCCAGACGGTGTCGAACTTCGACCACTTGGTCACACAATGAATGTCTTTCCGTGGCTCTTCGCTCGGGAGCGCGAGGAACTCCTCCCACGACCAGGAGACCGGCTCGTCCACGAGACCGGTGATCGAGAAGGTCCATTCGTCGAGGGACGGATACGGAGTTGGACCGGCCGAGAGCACCGGGAAGTCGTCGACGAGATACTGACCCGGCGGGATGCGGCTCGGGTCGACGTCCGTACGCCGCCGGCCGAAGAACCCACGAGAGATCCGGCGAGCCATGCCGTCACGATAGGTCGTGTCGTGGCCGGGCCGAGACGGTGGGTTTGAGTCTCCGGGAGCGGCGGGCACCCTTCCAGAACCCGTCACGAATCGCGAGGATCCTCATGTTGACTGTGACCGAGAATGCAACGTCTGTGATTCGTCAGCTCACGGACCGTCCGGAGATGCCGGACGGCGCGGGGCTGCGGATCGCGAGCTCCGACGAAGCGGAGAATCTGACCGTCTCCCCGGCAGAGACTCCCGAGGACGGCGATCAGGTCGTCGAGAACGAGGGCGCGCGCGTGTTCCTCGAGGCCGAGGTCGCCATGCTGCTCGATGACAAGATCCTTGACGCCCGGGTGAACGACTCCGGTGGCGTCGAGTTCCTCGTCGCAGTGCAGTCGTAGGAGCGACGCGGCAAGGCCGCTACACGTCAGCTCAGACCTCTCCCACGACGTGGGAGCTGCTCACCGTGACGCGGTAGCCGTTCGGGTCACGGACCGTGAACGAGGCGTGGATCCGTCCGCGCTCGATGGGTGACGGATCCAACCCGCGTGCCGTCCATGCACCGTGGGTCTCGTCGAGATCCTCCACCATCACGTCGAAAGGCGCGTCACCTTCGCCGGGAGGGGCGCCGGGCACGAGCACGAGGTGGGTGCCGCCCCGCAGTTCGAGCACGGCCACCTTCGGGTTGCGCTCCACCTCACGCATGCCGATCCCGCGCCAGAACTCCGCCGAGGCGTCCACGTCTTTGACCGAGAGCACGACGTGCCCGATCCAGACCGGTGGCCGTCCTTCCATGGCCGTCATTCCTAGTCCACACCGAGGATCGCGGTGCTGGCGGACGAGAACCACCCGCCGGTGCCGTTCACGCACGCCAGCTCGGCGCCCGGAACTTGGCGGTCGCCGCATTGCCCACGCAGCTGGCGCACGGCCTCGACGAGCAGAAAGATGCCGCGCATCCCGGGGTGGCACGCCGACAACCCGCCACCGTCGGTGTTGGTCGGCATCGAGCCGTCGACGCGCATCGTCCCGCCTTCGACGAACGGGCCGCCCTCACCCTTCTTGCAGAATCCGAG
>JALZAA010000270.1 GCA_030948625.1 Actinomycetota bacterium | reverse complement strand
TGACCCGCATCGAAGGCGAGCAGGGCTCCCTCCACATCGTCGTGAACGACATCTGGGGTGCCACGAAGATGGAGTGGGACAAGTCCGTCTGGGAATCCGACCTGGACTACGGGCTGCACACCCTGCGCCTGGCGGTGGACACGCACGCCATCACCAGTCACTTCGCACTCCCGTTGCTCATCAAGACGCCCGGCGGGCTGGTGGTCGAAGTGACCGACGGAACCGACGAGTACAACGCCACCAACTACCGCGTGTCCTTCTTCTATGACCTCGCCAAGGCGTCGGTGAACCGCATGGCGTTCGCGCTGTCCCACGAGTTGCAGCCGTACGGCGGGACGGCCGTGTCACTGACTCCGGGTTGGCTTCGGTCCGAAGCCATGCTCGACGCGTACGGCGTCACGGAGGCGAACTGGCGTGACGCCACCAACGCCTCGCCGCACTTCGCCATCTCCGAGAGCCCGGCGTTCGTCGGCCGAGCCGTCGCGGCGCTGGCGCAGGATCCCGACGTGTCGCGATGGAACGGGCAATCGCTGTCCAGCGGACAGCTGGCCGAGGTCTACGGCTTCACCGATCTCGACGGCAGCCGACCTGACGCGTGGAGATACCTCGTCGAAGTGCAGGACGCGGGCAAACCGGCCGACGTCACCGGCTATCGCTGACCACGACAGGCCGTCGTCAGGGTCCCGGCGACGCACCATCCGCGACTCTGGGCGCCGAAACCTCGAACATGGTGGCCATGCGCAGGGATCCAACGGACATGACCTTCGCCGAGTGGTGGAAGCAACAGCGCGCGCGCAAGGGCCCCGCGGACATGACCGTCGCCGACTGGTGGCGGCGACACAGCGCTGCATCGCGCAAGCGCATCATGCTTCAGGCCGGCGCGGTCGCTCTGGGTGTCGTGGTCGGCTCGATCGTCGTCGCCAAGCTCACCTGGGGCACGAGCGGGCCGGGGCTCGCAACACCGGTCGCCTTCTTCGGTCTGTTCGTGGCCGCGGTGATCCTCTTCGCGCTCGCGGTCGCCAGCTCCGACGAGCTCGTCGAAGAGCTCGAAGCGTCACATCCGCCACGGGTCCGCAAACGCGGTGTCGTCCCCCGCGCCTTGCGCCAATGGATCGCAGCACTCGGCCGCGCTGTCCTCGCGTGGCTCCTGTCGATCGGCTGGGCACTCCGACGTGAGATGAAGCGGGAAAGGATGACTCAGCAGTGGCGTGTCCTCGCCGAGGCGTTGAGCGGGGTGCCGCCCAGGGGCGCGTTCCCGGTGCATGCCGGTTCGCTCGCCGTGCCCGTCACGCCCCCGTCGCGGGCCGAGGTCGACGAGCGCCTGCGTGCGCCTCGCCGTTCCCTCCCGAGCGGCCGCGACGCGCTCAACCGGCTGGAGCAGCTGTACCGACGGCACGTCCAACGCCGTCAGCCGGCCGCGGAGCGCGTCCGCCACGGTCCGGCGCGTTCCTCTCCGCCCTCCCGCAGAGCGCGGCCCGCTATTTCAGCCGTCGCGGATGCGCCTCGAAGAAGGACCACATCACCTCGTTCGCGTTGATCGAGAACGTGGTCGGACCGACGGCGAACTCGATCTGCCGCGAGAACTCGCTGCCGGGCCACGTGTGCCCGCTGCCGTCGATTCGGTAGAGCTCCACGTCGGCTCGCTGCGGGCACCGGTAACTCACGAGCGTCACGTCGGAAGCGACGCTCCTCTCCTTCGGTTTCGCAGCGCAGCCGTTGCGCTTCGCCCACGCCGCGGTGATCTTCGGCATCGACGCACTGCGTGCGACCAGCTTGCCTCCCGACGTCTCGCCCAGCATGCGGCCGGTGCCGTCGTTCGCCGAGGCCGTCTGGGCCCGCGGGCCGAGCCCCCCGGTGAACGCGACGAACTCGTCGCCCGTGCCCGCGAACGTCACGATCGGGACGGGACGTGCCGGCTTGCAACCCCGGAGGGTTCCGGAGCGCGGCCACGGGCGCGATCGCAGCGATGCGATCCGCGTACACGCACGCCAGCGTCGACGCCAAGAACGCCCCGTTCGAGAACCCGGCGACGAAGACGCGGCGGTCGTCGATGCATAGCGTGCGCCCCGCCTCGTCGAGCAGATCACCGATGAAGCGGACATCGGGGGCGCGGAGCTCGACATCCCAGCCGGGCACGACGGCGCCCGACCCCTGAGGCGTGATCGTGACGAACCCGTGGGTGTCACCGAAGGCGCCGAGCCCGGAGTTGGTTTCGTGGAGCTCCGCGCCCTCGAGGTAGCCGTGCAGATCGACGACGAGCGCGGTGGGCTTCTTGCCGTCGTACGACGGAGGCACGTGACGGACGTACCAACGCGGAGCGCCGCCTGACGCGGTGTCCACCCGCTCTACTCCGGCCGCGACGGCAGCGGTGTTGCACCCGGCCGACGGCCTGGCGCCACCGCTCTCGGCGTGCCCGGGCGACGCGGCGCGTCCGCTGCCGAACCCGACCACCAATGGAGCCCCGAGGGTGAGGGCCATCGCGACGCGGAGCACGCGCACGGCGGGATCGTAGGCACGCCGACGCCCGAGCGTGCCGGCGAACTAGGGGAAAAGGGCCCTACTGGCGCGAGCGGTTCCCTGGCAGCCTCATGCGGCCGGGCGGAGGATTTGCGGACAGGGCGAGCTCGCATCCGGGAGATCAGCGACAGATCACGCCAATGCTGGTCTCCCGGCGCGGGCTCGATGGCGGCGAAGCCGTCGCAGCGGCCATCAGCCGATGGTCACGAGCACACGCTGGACGGCGTTGTTCGCGTAGCCCTTGACGTTCCAGTTCTCGCTCACCGGCTGCTCGTTGCCGGCGGCGTCCTGGGCGCGGCACCACAGCTCGTAGTCACCCCGCTCCGCCGGCTCCCACGTCCAGGACCATGATCGCCACGCGTAGGGCCCCAGGTCGGCGTCGTCGAGATGCGCGTCGTGCCAGGTGAGGCCGTGGTCGGCGCTCAGTTGCACGCGCGTGACGGGCGCGACGCCCGACCACGCTCGCCCGCGGATGGCGCACGGGGCTCGGGAGACAAAGCGGCGTCGCGTCATGAAGTCGGGGATCCCGGGAGGCACCATGAGCGCTCGGGGCGCCATCCGGTTGACGGGCTCGCCGGCGTCATCGGGCTCGCGAAGGAAGCGGTAGCCCTCGGCTTGCTGGAACCCGGCGAATGGCTCGGTCACGGCCGTCACGCGGCCCAGCCACTTGACGTTCGTCATGCCGTACCAACCCGGCACGACGAGCCGCAATGGAAACCCGTGCTGCGGCGGCAGCGGCTGTCCGTTCACCTCGTAGGCGAGGATCACTTCGTCGCGGGACGCGTCGGCGACGGACAAGCTGCGCTCGTAGTCCTGCTCGATCCCTGCCTCGACGCCGCGGTCGAGCCCGGTGAACACGATCTCGACTGCGTCGTCGAGCACACCGGCGTCGTCGAGAAGCGGCCGAAGCGGCGTGCCCGTCCACTCGGCCGTCCCGACCGCCTCGACCAGCCACGGCTGGCTCACCGGACGCGGCTCGAGGCGGGCGCGGCCGTTCCCCGCGCACTCCATCGTGACCGCGACCGTCCGCGCCGGTCGTGACCGCAACTCGTCGAGAGACAATTCCAGCGCGCGCTCCACGCGCCCGCCGACGTGCAACGACCACGATGCCGCGTCGACGTGCGGGATGTCGTAGTGGATCAGAAGGTAATGGAGCCCGATCGGCGTGAGCGCCCAGTCGAGCGCTTCGAGCGGCATCCCGCTGTTGCGCGTTGCGAGCTGGAGCTCCTCGAGGCTGACCCCGGTGTCGTTCTCGATGCCCGCCGCGTCTGGTGCATTCACCGCCGTAACCCTATGCCCGCGCCGACACGCTCAACCGTTGCGGCGGGTGCAGCGAAGAGATCGACCGCGTCGGCCATGGCGCGGCGGGAAGCCCGGCTACGACTCGCCGTGGTAGCGCGCCGCCGGCGTGCCCGGCGGGTTGCCGACACCGGGTACCGCATCTGGGTTCTGCACGCACACTTCGCACTCGAGGCCGTCGGGGTCGCGGAAGAACACGCTCAGGATCGGTCCGAAGTCGGTGACGAACCCGTCGCTCGCGCCGCGCGCGATGAGTCGGTCGCGAATCTTCTCGAAGGCTTGGAGCGACTCGGCGTGCAACGCAATGTGATCGATGCGCCCGCGACCGAACATTGGGGTCTGCCGGTCGGCCTCGGCGTTGCCCTTGATCTCGAAGACGTTCAGCTCAGAGTGGGGACCGACGTGCACCACCGACAGACGGAGATCTTCGTCCCCCGTCTCGGGACCGTTGCGCGGCACCGAGGCGTCGAACACCTCTTCGTAGAAGGCATGCAGGCGCTTGCTGTCGTTGGTGAGGATCGCTACGTGGTTGAACCCGTCGAGCAGCATGTGCCTCCCCTCGGTGGAACCGTGGCAAAGAGTACGCCCACCGCTACGCTGTTCGAATCGGTGGCGGGGTTGGGCTCTCTTCGCGCGCCTGGAAGGAGCTCAATATGCGTGTTCGTACGCTGTGGATCCCGTTACTGATACTCGTCGCGGTCGCAGCGGCCTGCTTCCCCTCGGGCGGCCGCGTGATCTCCAACTTCCGGTGCCCGGTCGACGGTTCGACGTACCGGGACGACTTCGGGGAACCGCGCGGTGGCCACATCCACGGTGGCATCGACATGCACGCGCCGGAGGGCACGCCGACCTGGGCGGTGAAATCGGGGAACGTGCAGTATTCGCTGGAGAGCGCGGGTGGACTCGTCGCCTACCTCTACGCCGACGACGGCAACGTCTACTACTACGCGCACATGTCGGACACGACCGGCGACAACCGAGGCGTAGGACAGGGCACCCACATCGGGTACGTCGGGCAGACCGGGAACGCCACGTCCCCGCATCTGCACTTCGAGATTCGTCTCGGCAACGTCAACGGACAGAAAGCGGATCCGTACCCCACACTGCGCAACGCGGGCTGCTAGCAACGCGGTAGGTCAGTCGCGCACGGGCCTGGACGCCCACGCCGTGGGAGGATTGCCCGAATGCCACTCCGCCCGTCGCTCAGCCTCGCCGTCATCGCGGTCATCGTGACGGCGAGCGCGGTCGTCGTCACCGGATCGGGCGCGACCGCGCAGCCTGCGAAGGACCCGGTGCCGAGCCCGACCGTGACGGGTCCGGTCGCAGGACAGCCCTCGTCGCTGTCGGCGGTCGACCTCGCGGCGCACGGCTACGTCGAAGAGGAGTTCGTCGTCGAGGGCACGGCGCGCGCATACGAGCCCGCAACGCCGCTCACTCAGGACGGGCACTGGAGTGTGAAGGAGGCCTCGACCGCGCCGTACCGCACGCGCGTGCTGGTCCGCCGGCCCAAGGACCCGGCCCGGTTCAAGGGGACCGTCGAAGTCGAATGGCTCAACGTGAGCGGTGGGCTCGACGCCGCGCCTGACTGGGGCCTCGGGCACGCCGAGCTCCTGCGCAGCGGCTCCACGTGGGTGGGCGTGTCGGCACAGGCGACCGGGCTCAAGAACCTCCAGGACAGCCGGCCCGACCGGTACGGGAATCTCGACCACCCGGGCGACGCCTTCTCGTACGACATCTACTCGCAGGTCGGCGAGGCCCTCCGACACCCCCGCGGCACGAGCCTCCTCGGCAGCCGCAAGTTTCGGATGAAGCAACTGATCGCCGACGGTGAGTCGCAGTCTGCCTTCCGCATGGTGACGTACATCAACGCGATCCAGCCGCTGACGCGCATGTTCAACGGGTTCTTCGTGCACAGCCGCTTCGCAGTCGGCGCCCCCATCACCGAGGGCGGCGGCAACGACATTCCAAGCCCCACGTTCATCCGCACCGACGGCAAGGCGCCCGTCCTCGTGCTGGAGTCGGAGACGGACGTGCCGCGTCATCTCCCCGCTCGGCAACCCGACAGCGCGCGCTATCGCCTGTGGGAGGTCGCGGGAACGGCGCACTTCGACGAGGACGGGCTCAACGCGCTGACGGGGATCCCAATCGAGGAGATGGCCAAGACGCCTCCACTCGGCTGCGCGCAGCGGATCAACTCGGCGCCGCAGCGGTACGTGGTCGACACCGCCATGCACGACATTGCCCGCTGGGCGAGCGGGGGGCGCCCACCGCCGCGCGCGCCGCTGGTCAACGTCACACCGGGCCCGCCGCCGACGATCGAGCGTGACGAGTTCGGCAACGCGCTCGGCGGCATTCGGCTTCCGCAGCTGGAGGCGCCGACGGCGACGCTGTCGGGTGAGCCCGGCGGCGGGCCGGGGTTCTGCTCGCTGTTCGGCTTCACCGCCGCTTTCGACGCGACCCAGCTCTCGTCGCTGTATTCGACGAACGGCGACTATGTGGCGAAGTTCGAGAAGGCGGCGGACCGTGCCGTGCAACAGGGCTTCCTGCTGGCCGCCGACGCCAAGGAGGCGAAGGACTCCGCGAGGCGCTTCAGCGCCGCCGGCTGAGTTTTCGGCTAAGACGGGAGGGGTAGTCACCACCCAGTCCCGACCGTGAGGAGGGAACATGGACGTCAAAGAGACATCAGCGTCGGGCAACGGCCATGAGGGGGCGCGATCCGTGTTGGGGGACGTAGCAAGTAGGGCGACATCGCTGTCCGGTCTGGCGGCCGAGAAGGCGCTGCACGTCGCAAACAACCGCAGGAAGGTCCGCCGCCAGTACAAGCGCGCGGCCAAGAAGCAGACCCGCAAGCTCGAGCGGCGTCTGGAGAAGGCGGCGCGCCGGTTGCAGATCGACACGCCGGTCGACAAGCGGCGGCGTCGGCGCGGCCGACGGCGCACCAGGCTGCTGCTGATCGTCGTGATCGGCGGCGGCGCCGCGGCGTACATGGCGTGGCGGGCACGACAGGAGCAGGGAGGCGCGGCCGAGTCGGGACCGGTTCCCGACGCGTTCGGCACCGGCGTCGAGCACGCCGGCGACGGCGAACGCTCTCCGTCCGAGCCTGCGCCACGCTGACCGGCCCCAGCTGTCGCACCAGACGGGCACCATTCACGCGCGCCTGATCTTCCGCAGCACCTAGCGTGGAGCCGCGGCTGAGGAGGCCCGGCGATGATGCACGCGTTCGTCTTCGAGAAGGTGGCCGTGCTCGTCTTCCCCTGGCACGAGCCGATGGAGCCGGCGGAGCAGGGCGCCCGGGTGGAGGTGCGGTTCCTCGCCGACGAGCCGCGGCGAGGTTCGCCGTCGGCGGCCCAGCGGGTGGTCATCGACGAGCCCGTGTTCCGCGCCGACCTGTTCGACCAGCTCGGGCAACCGGCCGGGAACCTGCGCAGCGCGCACTTTCATCCCATGTTCCACGGCGTCGAGCCGTGCGACCGGCACTGGCGTGACGAGATCAAGCGCGATCCGACCGCGTGGCTCGCCGCCGAGCTGGATGACCTCCCCGCACTTCTGGCTCGATCGGGTGCCCAGGTCGCGGACGCGCCGTGGCTCGACGCCGACGCCGCCGCGCTTCGTGGCGCCGTGCCCGCCGTCGTCGCCGCGGTGGAATCGACGTGGGCCTCGGTCCGGCTGGAGGAAGCGGGCCGGCGCTGAGGCGCGGCGAGCTGATCAAAGCGGCGGTCGCTGTCGCCGCCGTCCTGGGGCTGGCCGTTGCCGCGACCGGCTGCGGTGGCGAAGCGCAACGAGCTGAACGATCACGCCCCGCATCAGTCGCCGTAGGGCGAGGACCGGCAGTGCGCGCCGACCCGCGGCCGTGCGCGCGCCAGCCTGCGCCCGCGCCCGGCTTCTTCACGCTGATGACAGCGGCCCGGACCGACGGGTGGATCACCGGCGACCTCCCGGCGTCGGTCGACCTGCGCGACGGCCGGGTGCTGTGGCTGTTCGGAGACACGTGGATCGGCGCCCGGAATCAGGACGGGGGCATCGCACCTGGTTCGCGGTTGTGGCACAACAGCGCACTCGTCCAGACCGGAGGGTGTGTGGACCTCCTGAACGCGGGCGGGAACGGCTGGCTCACGATCGACGGCACCGACGAATTCTGGTGGCCATCGGGCGGGTTCGTGCCCGGAGGGGCGCGCGGCCAAGTCGTCGACATCTTCGCCACGCGAGTGCGACGTACCGGCGACGGCGTGTTCGACTTCGTCACGGTGGGCGCCGACGTCGTGCAGCTGCGGCGTGCCGACCTTGCGGTGATTGGCGCGCGGCCGCTTGCCCATCAGGATCGGCTGTGGGCGTCGTCGGTGGTCGCCCACGGCGGTTGGCCGTATCTCTTCAGCCGTGACTACACCGCGGGCCCGTCGACCTACCTTGCACGCGCGCCCGCCGGTGACGTCTTCGGTCGCTGGCAGTTCTGGGCCGGGCGGCGCTGGAGTCGTGACCCGGTACGGGCCACGCCTGTTCTGACCTACCCCCCGTTCAACAACCCGTCGATGACGCGCCTCGGCGACGGCCGCTGGCTCACGATCGCCAAGGACCGCGAGTTCGACGGCACCGCACTCATCGGATGGACCGCCCGCCGGCCGCAGG
>JALZAA010000255.1 GCA_030948625.1 Actinomycetota bacterium | reverse complement strand
AACGAAGCCGCGTTCGCGGACGCCGAGGAGTCGTTCCCGTGGTACATCAAGACCGCGGTTCGCCACATCGGGTCGCTCGTCGACTGGATGGAGGGCAAGGACCTCGGCACGTACAGCTACGCCGAGCACATGTCGCAGCTCGACAAGGAAGGCACGCTCGACCACCTCGACTTCGAGTACCTGCGCGAGAGCGGGTCGGCGGTCGTGGGTGATCCGGAGCGCTGTGTCGAGCTCGCCGAGCGCTACGAGGCGGCCGGCTGCGACCTGCTGCTGTGCCTCGTGAACCCGTACAAGATCCCGCACGAGAAGGTCATGCGCTCGATCGAGCTCCTGGGCGAGCGTGTGATCCCGCAGTTCGCCTGAACCGCCGCACCTTCCTCCGCGGATCGCTTGCCGTCGCGGGCGCCGGCGCGCTCGCCGGCTTGCCGTCGACCCGGCGCAGCTACCTGAGGCCCTTCCGCGGCGTTCCCGAACCGACCGGCGCGCTCGTGACGCGCTGGGCACAGGACCCGTTCGCGTTCGGCTCGTACTCGTACCTCGCGGTCGGTTCGAGCAACCGTGACCGTGAGCTCCTGGCCACACCGGTCGCCGACCGGCTGTTCTTCGCGGGCGAGGCGACGCGCACCGACTATCCGTCGACGGTGCACGGCGCTTACTTGTCGGGGCAGCGCGCGGCGGCCGAAGTGCGCGAGCGAGTGGACGGCGGCACGACCGTGATCGTGATCGGAGCCGGGATGGCCGGGCTGGCTGCTGCACGCGCCCTGGGCGACCACTACCGCGTGGTCGTGGTCGAGGGGCGAGACCGGATCGGCGGACGGGTCTGGACCAGTCGCGAGCTGGGCGCGCCGCTCGACCTCGGCGCGTCGTGGATCCACGGCGCCGAGCGTGCGAACCCGATCGCGAATCTGGCGAAGCGGTTCGGCATCGTGACCAAGCCGACAGACTGGGACAACAACGTGCTGTACGGGCCGAACGGCGGTGAGATCTCCGACCGAGCCCAGAATCGCATCTCCCGGGAGTTCGAGTCCGTGGTCGCCGACGCGTCCGCCGAGCGGAAAGGGCGCAACAACGACATCCCGCTCGGCGACGCTCTCGCTAGCGCCATTGCAGCCCGAAGTTCGGATCCCACCCGCCGGCGCGACCTCGAGTACGCGATCGGTTTCAACATCGAGCACGATTACGCCGCCGACGTGTCCCAGCTCTCGCTGCTCCACTGGGACGACGACGAAGAGATCGCGGGCGCGGATCGGCTCTTCCCCGGCGGGTACGAGCAGATCGCGCAGAGGTTGGCGAAGCAGCTGGACATCCGTCTCGGGCACCTCGTCGAGCGCGTCGAATACTCCGGTGCCGGCGTGACCGTGACCACGGATCACGGCCCGGTCACCGGTGACGACGTGGTGGTGACGCTGCCGGTCGGCGTGCTCCAGCGCGACGCGGTGGAGTTCGCTCCCCACTGCCCGACGACAAGAGGCAAGCCATCGGGCGGCTCGGGATGGGGCTCCTCGACAAGTGCTACCTGCGGTTCCCCCGCGTCTTCTGGGACCGCGACGTCGACGTCATCAACTACATCTCGGCCGAGAAGGGCCGATGGGCGGAGTGGATCAACATCGCCAAGTACACGGGCGAGCCGATCCTCCTCGGATTCAACGCCGCGACGTACGCGCGCGAGCTGGAGGGGATGCCTGACGAAGGCGTCGTGTCGGCCGCGCTCGACGTCCTGCGGACCATCTACCAGTGAGTCGCGGTGCGGGCGGTCAGCGCGCTCCTTACCGCGGCGCCCGCGGCATACCGAGGCCGGCGAGGGCGACGATCTCGCGCTGGACCTCGTTGACGCCGCCGCCGAACGTGCCGACGGGAGCCTGGCGGTAGGCCTGCTCGAGCTGGCCGTGCAGCGCAGCGTCTGTGGCGTCGGCTCGAAGCGACGCTGCCTGACCGACGACGTCCATCAGCGCACGGAGCGCGCTCACGCGAAGCTCGGTGCCGAACACCTTCATCGCCGACGCGTCTGCGGGGTTGAGCTCGCCCTCTGTCAGCGCCGCCGCGACCTGCCAGTTGGCGAGCTTCAGCGCCTCGACGCTCGCGTGCACGCGCGCCAGCGTCACGCGCACCCACTCCTGGTCGATCACACGCC
>JALZAA010000116.1 GCA_030948625.1 Actinomycetota bacterium | reverse complement strand
GGGCTGTCGAACCGCAGCAGCTCCTCGACCGCGTGGCGATCGAGGTCCGGGTCGTCGCGTAGCCGGTCGAGCTGGTCGCGATGACGGAGCAACGCAAGTGTGCCGTTCCCGATGAGGTTCACGGTCGTTTCGTGCCCGGCGATGAGGAGGAACAGCGCCGTCCCGAGCAGCTCGTCCTCGGTGAGGCGGTCTCCTCCCTCTTCGGCCTCGATGAGCGCCGACAGGAGGTCGTCCCGGAGTGACCGCCGTCGCCGTTCGATCAGATCGGAGAAGTACTGGAGGAACGCCTCACCGGCCGAGTTGATGCGCACCTGCTGCTCGGGGGTGATGAGGGGGTCGGGGTCGATGCTCGCCGCCAGCTCCGACGACCAGGAACTGAACGTCGCGTGGTCTTCCGGCGGCACGCCGAGGAGCTCGCAGATGATCACGACCGGGAGGGGGTACGCGAGCTCGGTCACGACGTCCATGCGGCCGTCACCGCGGGCTTCCACCGTATCGAGTCGTTCGTCGACGATCTGCTGGACGCGCGACCGGAGCCGCTCGACCATTTTCGGCGTGAACGCCTTGCTCACGAGGCCCCGTAGGCGTGAGTGATCGGGAGGATCCATGAACAGCATGACCACGGTGTTCATCTGGTCCATTGCTTCGTCGGACTGCGAGTTCGCATCGGCGAAGGCGCGGAAGAGCTCTGAGTTCTCCTGGTTGTTGCTGAGTCGCGGGTCGCGCACGATCGCGGCCGCGTCGGCGTGGCGGGAGAGGAGATAGACACCGAACGGCGTCTGGTGCACGGGCTCGTGCTGACGCAGCGCCGCGAAGAACGGGTACGGATCGTCGCGGAACTCGGGCGTCATCGCGACGCTCAGGAAATCGAGTGTCTGCTCGGCCGGCTGTGCCATCGGAGCCCCCCGTGCTGCCGTTTTGGTCACGGTATGCCCGGTTGTACGGGCGGTCTACGTGACCTGCGGCACAAGCTATGGCCTCGCGCCGCGCGCCGACGGTCCGGTGCCACGCAACGGCGCGACGAGGTTGGCGAACTCGCACAGGAGTGGGCGCGTGTCGCGCGGATCGATGATCTCCTCGACCATGAACACCTCCGCCGTGCGGAACGGCGAGCGTGTGGCGTCGAGGCGACGCTCGATCTCCGCCCGGGTTGCATCGCGATCCTCGGCCGCGTCGAGCTGCGCCTTGTAGGCGGCTTCGATGCCGCCCGCGAGCGGCAGGCTGCCCCAGTCGCCCGACGGCCACGCGAACCGGTACTTGAGCCGGGCCGCGTTCTGGTGCGCGGCGCCGGCCACGCCGTACACCTTCCGCAAGATCACACTGCACCAGGGCACGGTGGCCTGGTAGATGGCGGCGAGGGCGCGTGCACCGTGCCGGATCGTCGCGGCCCGCTCCGCGTCGACGCCGATGACGAACCCCGGGTTGTCGACGAGGTGCACGACGGGCAGGTGGAACGTGTCGGCAAGGTCCACGAAGCGCGTGACCTTCTGCGACGCGTCCGCCGTCCATCCGCCGCCGTAGAAGTACTGATCGCCCGCGAGCACCGCGACGGGCCATCCGTCGAGACGCGCCAGCCCGGTCACCGCCGAGCGGCCGTAGCCGCGGCCGATCTCGAAGAACGACCCGCGGTCGAAGATGGCATCGATGATGCTGCGCACCTTGTACACCTGGCGCGCGTCGCGTGGGATCGCGTCCGCGAGCGACTCCTCGCGTCGGCCGGGGTCGTCGGTCGCGTCGCCGCGCGGTGGCTCCTCGTCGACCGATCGCGGCAGGTACGACAGGAAGCCGCGGGCACGGGCGAACGCGTCGTGCTCGGTGTCGACCACATCGTCGACGGCCCCGTTGCGGCCGTGAATGTCGCTTCCGCCAAGCCCTTCCTTGTCCACCTGCTCGCCGAGGCGCGCGACCACCGGCGGTCCCGCCACGAACAGCTGCGACGTGCCGCGCACCATGACCGAGTAGTGGCTGGTGACGACGCGGGCGGCGCCGAGGCCGGCCACGGAGCCGAGACAGAGCGAGACGACCGGGACGGTGGCGAGGTTCTCGACCACCCACTCCCATCCCGGGTTGAACGGCACGATGCTGCGCGCCATCGTCTCGATCGACTTCACCGATCCGCCGCCGCCGGACCCGTCGACGAGTCGCACGATGGGGAGCCGCAGCTCGTTCGCCATCTGCTCGGCGTGGACCTGCTTCTGGAAGATGGAGGCGTCAGCCGCGCCGCCTCGGACGGTGAAGTCGTCTCCGCCGATCACAACAGGGCGTCCGTCGATGCGGGCTCGGCCCATGACGAAGTTGGCGGGCGTCAAGCTCACGAGCTGCCCATCGTCGTACTCCGCCCGCCCTGTGAGCGCGCCGACCTCGTGGAAGCTTCCCCGGTCGACGAGCGCGTCGATGCGCTCGCGGACGGTGAGCTTGCCGGCGTCGTGGTGGCGGGCGACCTTGTCGTCGCCGCCCATCGCGGCAGCCAACTCGGTGCGCCGCCGCAACTCCTCGAGCTCTGGATCCCAGGTCACAAGGCCACCGACTATTTCTTTTGGTCGCCGTTGCAAGCTCCGGCTCCTGCGACGACGGGCGGCAAAGCCGCCGTTGTCGCGGCACCGTAGTCTCGCGGCTCGTGTCCGAGCCGAAGACGTATCGCCAGCATCGCTACACGCCGCCGCCGGGCGCGACGGAGATTCTCCTGGTCCGCCACGGCGAGTCTCAGCCCGTCGACCCCGAGCGGCCGTTCGAGCTCGTCGACGGGCACGGCGACCCGCCGCTCGATCCCGTCGGCGTCGAGCAGGCCGAACGGGTCGGCGCCCGGCTTGCAGGCGAGGACATCGCCGCCATCTACGTGACCACGCTGCGGCGCACGGTCGAGACGGCCGCGCCGCTCGCGCAGCGGCTCGGCATCAGGCCGCAGGTCGAGCCGGACTTGCGGGAGGTGTTCCTGGGGGAGTGGGAAGGCGGGCTGTTGCGGGTGAAGGCGGAGCAGCGCGATCCCGCGTTCATGCAGGCCATCGAAGAGGAGCGGTGGGACCCGATCCCCGGGGCCGAGCCGATCGACGCATTCCGCGACCGCGTCCTGGCGGGCATCGCCCGCGTCGCCGGCGAGCACGCCGACGAGCGCGTCGTGGTGGTGACCCACGGTGGAGTGATCGGCCAGATCCTGTCCAGCGCCACCGGCGCGCGCGGCTTCGCGTTCATCGGCGCCGACAACGCGTCGATCAGCCACATCGTCGTCGAGGACGACCGCATCACATTGCGCCGCTTCAACGACACGACCCATCTCGAGCCGCACTTTTCGGTCGAGGCGCCCCCGCCGATCTAGATGCGTGCACAGACCAGAATAATTCTGGTCAGTGAACGCACCGTCTAGAAGTCGAAGTCGCCGGTGGCGACGCGCGTGTCGCCGGTGTCCTTCACCGCCGCGCGCACGTTGCGGGCGATGAGCGCCTGGTGCACCTCGTCGGCGCCGTCGACGAGCCGGGCCGAGCGGGCGTGCTTCATCATCCGCTCCAGCGGTGTGTCGGTGGAGTAACCGAGCGCTCCGTGCACCTGGATGGCACGGTCGACGACGTTCCAGAGCATGTTCGCCACGTGATGCTTGGCGAAGCTCACCTCCTGCCGGAACGGCTGCTCGTTCTCGATCTTGTACGCGGCGTGCAGCACCATGAGCTTGGCCGAGTACAGCTCCATCGCCGAGTCGGCCATCATCCACTGGATCGCCTGCTTCTCGGCGAGCGGCGCGCCATGGAGCTGGCGCTCCTCGGCCCGCTTCACGAGCATCTCGAGCGCGATCTCGGTCTGACCGATCCATCGCATGCAATGCGCGAGCCGAGCGGGGCCGAGACGCGCCTGGCCGAGCAGGTGCCCGTTGCCCCGGCCGCCGAGGATGGCCGAGTCCGGGAGCCGCAGGTCGGTGATGCGGATCTCGCAGTGGTTGCCGTGCCCGGCCATCGTGTCGATGTCGCGCACGATCTCCCAGCCCTCCGCGGGGAGGTCGACGAGGAACGCGGTGTTCGACGCCTGCGGCGGGTCGGCGTCGGGATCCGTCTTGGCGATGAGGATCGCAAAGCCTGCGCCCTTGGCGCCGCTGATGAACCACTTGTGGCCGTTGACGACCCACTCGTCGCCGTCCTTCACCGCCATGGTGCGGATGCCGGTGGGGTCGGAGCCAGGCACCTCGGGCTCGGTCATCGCGAAGCAGGAGCGCACGCGGCCCTCGAGCAGCGGCCGCAGATACTTCTCTTTCTGCTCGTCGTTGGCGTGGTGCAGCAGCGTGTGCTGGTTGCCCTCGTCGGGCGCCTGGGCGTTGAGGATGAACGGACCGAAGCTCGTGCGCGCGGACTCGGCGGACACGAATGCCATCGCGGTGATCCCGAGCCCCAGGCCACCCCACTCCTTGGGCATGTGCGGGAGCCAGGCGTTCCACTCGTGCGCCTTCTGGCGCAGCTCGATGATCATCCGGACGATGTCGGAGCGGTCGGGCTCACCGTTCGGCGCGTTGGCGTACAGCTTCTCTTCCGCCGGCCGCACCACCTCGTCCATGAACTCGCGGACGCGGCCACGCACTTCGTCGACGTCGGGCGGCAAGGTGAAGTCGATGCTCATGGGAGGCAGTGTTCCCGCCGCTTGACCGGTTGGTCAAGCAGAGCCAACGGGTTCAGGAGGACGTGCGGTAGTGGTACCGGTAGCTGGTCTCGAAGCCGGCGCGCGTGTAGATCTCGCTGGACCCCTAATAATTAAAAAAAAAAGCGAGGTACATGCGGTGGGCACCGCGCTCCTCCGCCCACCGCGCGAGCGCGTGCAACACGGCGGTCGCGGCCCCGCGACGCCGGGCCTCGGGTCGTGTGCCCATCGCATACACCCCGGCCCAGCCCCGTTCGTACACGGCGAGCCCGATTGCAGAGGGTGTCTCGTCGAAGGGCAGCACGGCGGTGGCGACGGCGGGTCCGATGTGTCGCAGCAGGTGCGCGTACGTGCGCAGCTGCTCGCGCTCGGTCTCGTCGCTACCGAAGGTGGACGCGTACTCGGCGACCCAGTACTCATCGACGCCGTCACCGACGGTGACGGCACTCGCATCGGACAGCTCGGTGTGGTCGACGGCGCGTGCTGTCTCGGCCGTGAGCATGATGGTCGGCTGCTCGATCTCGTATCCGCGTGTCTCGAGCACCTCGTCGAGGCCACCGGGCATCGCGGCCGGGCTGACCTGGAAGCGCACCGGCAAGTCCCGCTGCCGATAGAAGTCCTCGGCCGTCGCGATCCGTCCTTCGACTCCGAAGTGGTCGCCTCCCATTGGAAGCACGGAGTTGCAGGACGCATAGGGCGCTCGGGCGGCGGAGCGTAGCACCCACCCGTCGACAACTTGCACGGTCGTGGCCGCCGTCGCGTTCGCGCCGAGCTCGTCGAGCATGCGCACCTTTGGGATCGACGTCCGGCTCATCGGCGCACACGGTACCGGCGGCGCGCGGTGCGACAGGCGATTGTTCCCGCTTTACGCGGGTCGCTTCAGGGCCGCCCGTTCTTGGTCGATCGGCGCCCGGCGGTAACAGCCCTCGAGGTGGTCGTTCACCACTCCCAGTGCCTGCATGGCCGCGTAGACCGTCGTCGGACCGACGAACCGGAAGCCTCTACGGCGCAGTTCCTTGGAGAGCTCCTTGGCCTCCGGTCGGAACGTCTGGAGCTCGCCGAGGGCTTCGACGGGAGGGTCGGGTGCGGGCTCGTAGCGCCAGACGAGCGCGGCAAGCGATCCGTCGCTCGCCTGCACCTCGAGCGCGGCTCGCGCGTTGCCGATGGTCGCGTTGATCTTTCCTCGATGCCGGACGATCTCGGCGTCTCTGACCAGGCGTTCGACATCGCCGTCGTCGAATGCCGCGACGGCAGCGATGTCGAAGTCCGAGAATGCGCGGCGGAAGCCGTCCCGCTTGCGCAGGATCGTGAGCCACGACAAGCCGCTCTGGAAGCCTTCGAGGCTCAGCTTCTCGAAGATGCGTACGTCGTCGACGACGGGCCGGCCCCACTCCTCGTCGTGGTAGCGCCGGTACTCCGGGGGCTCGACACCCCAAGGACAGCGCGCGAGGCCGTCGTCGGAATCGAGAACCGCCTGCTCCACGGTCAAGAGCGGTACGCGCCCGTGCCGGCGAACATCCCGCGGTGCCAGCGGTCGGGCGTGAGCAGCAGAGCCCTCGGATAGACCTCGAACATCCAGCGGGCGAAGTTGCGACGCGTCCATGGGGTCAATCCCGCCGCGCGCACTGCGCCGCGAGCGCCTCGACGCGAGCGGAGCACGCGCTGGAGGGCGGCGGCGAAGCGCAGGTCGCGCCCGAGCGAACGCCGGACGCCTTCCTTGTACCGCCGGCCGGAGCCGGCAGGGTCGCCGGCCGCGATGGCGTCGATCGCCAGCACCGCCGTTTCGATGGCCTGCGCGATGCCCTCGCCGGTCAGTGGGTCGACGACGTTGGCGGCGTCGCCCACGTACAGCACCCGGCCGTCGGCCAGCGCGTCGTACTCGAACGACGCCGGGATGGGCCAGGCACGGTGCGTGGCCTCGGCCTCGGCGTCGGGCCCGAGCACCTTGCGCACGATCGGCCGCGCGAGCACCTCGCGCCAGCGGGCGTTGAGCTCCTTGCCGCTCATGCCCGGATGCCGCAGCACGCCGAATCCGACGTTGGCGCGCCGTCCCGGTAGGGGGAAGACCCACGCGTACCCGGGGAGCAGGTCAGGCTCGAACAACACCCAGAGGCGACGGTCGTCGACGCCCTGGAAGTACTGCCGGAAGGCGTGCCACGTGCCGAGCTCCGGCGGGGCCGCCGGCCGTACCGACCGACGCACGAAGGAGTAGTGGCCGTCGGCGGCGACGACGACACCGGCGCGCACCGTGCCGTTGGTGCCGAGTGCGACGCTGACGCCGTCAGAGGCGACGTCGATGCCGGTGACCGGCGTGCCGTCGCGAACCTCGACGCCGGCCTCGCGGGCTTTGGCGACGATCGCGGCGTCGAGCTCGACCCGGGGGACGAC
>JALZAA010000199.1 GCA_030948625.1 Actinomycetota bacterium | reverse complement strand
CCACCGGGCGAGAGCAATGGAGCTACCAATGGACCCCAACCGCATCTGGCACCTTCACGATCAAGACACGCGCCGTCGACGACAGCGGCAACCTGGAGCAACCACAGCCCGGCCTGACCATCGTCGTTCTGTGACGTAGCACTGCCGGACCGCCGGCGGATCGAGGAACCTGCCAACACGAGGGTCGCCAGATTTCCCGCGCTTCGGGAAGCTCGCCCGCGCCCGGCCCTTGACGCGAGCATGGACAAGTTTTATTGTCCAGGCAGGGAAATTCTCCTAAGAGGGAGCAATGGCCGTGGCCCACCCGGTGCACGTGGTCGACACCATCGAGGCGCTCCAGGTGCTCGGTCACCCGTTGCGGGTGCGGATCCTCGAGGCACTGCGGGAACCGGGATCGGCAGCCACGGTCGCCCGGGAGGTGGGCGAGACCAGGCAGAAGGTCAACTACCACCTCAAGGAGCTCGAGCGGGTCGGCCTCGTGGCGCCGGTCGGCGAGCGACGCTCGGGCAACTTCATCGAGACGCTCTACGAAGCGGTCGCCCGCAGCTTCCTCGTCTCGCCGCGGGTCGCATGGTCCGATCCCCGCCGCCTCGACACCCTCCGCCAGCAGCATTCGCTCGAGCGACTCGTGATGGTCGGCGGCCAATTGGAGCGGGACGCGATCTCCCTGCTGGACCGGGCCGCATTCGACGGCGAGCAGATCGCGAGCGCCGCGGTCGAGGTCGACGTCCACTTCGCCGACGAGAAGGACCGCGCCGCGTTCCTCGACGCGTACCTCCAGGCAGTTCAGGAGCTGTGCGATCGGTACGGCAGCCGAGACGGTCTGCCGTACCGCGTGGTGATGGCCGCGCATCCGGCGACGGAGCCCGACAACAAGGAAGGCGCAGACACATGACCAGCGACTACGAGAAGACGTTCTCGGTCCGGGTGCCGCCCGAGCGCGCGTTCCGGGCGTTCACCGACCCGCGCGAGCTCGAGCAGTGGTTCACGCGCAAGTTCGACGCTGACGCCGAGGAGAGGGCGGCGGGCGTGAAGGCCGACGCCTCGGGCCCCGGCGGACAGGTGCACTTCGAGGTCACGCAGATCAAGGACGACGAACTGCTGTGCTACCGGCAATGGGCGGCGTCGCCAGAGACGGGCATCGACGTCACCGTCGTGTTCGAGCCGGTCGAGGGCGGCACCAAGATCACGGTCACGCACGCCGGCTTCGGCGGCGACTCGATCCTCGGGACCGACATGGTGCGGAACGGCATGAACGAGAACTACGCCGACCTCGTCCTCTACCTCGAGCAGGGCGTCGCCTTCCCTCGTCACCGCGATCACATGGCCACGTGCTCGCTGGGGGCGCAGATCCTCGACACCCCGGCCGGCGCGGAAGTGGCCGAGCTCGCGCCGGGCGAGTTCGCGGAGGAAGTCGGCTTGATGCCGGGCGATGTGATCGTGCAGCTGGGGACGGGCGTCGTGTTTGGGAACCGCGAAGTGGCGTTTTTCCTACGTGAGCACGATGTCGGCGACGAAGTCGAAGTGCTCTGGGTCCGTGACGGGAAGGTGCTCCGCGGCACCGGACGGCTTACGCCCCGTGACGAGCTGACATTCTTGCAGCGCGCTTGAGCTGCCCATCGTCGTAATCAACGAACGTCCGTAGACTGCCGCGCCATCGACATCCTCGTTGTGTGCACGGGCAACGCGTGCCGCTCGCCGATGGCGGCCGCGATTCTCGAGCGGCGGCTCTCCGAGCGCGGCCTGGAAGCACGCGTCACGTCAGCGGGAACGCGGCCTTGGAACGCGGGCGCGACGGATCATTCCGTGACCGTGATGCGCGAGCTCGGGCTCGACATCTCCGGTCACGAGAACTGCGGGCTCACGCGGGAGCTCGTCGACCATGCCGACCTCGTCCTCGGCATGACGCGTGATCACGTGTCGTTCGCGGTCGCTCGCAACCCTGAGGCGGCCGGTCGCACGTTTCTCGTCGGCGAGCTGGCTCGGCTCGGCGGTCAGGTGGGGCCTCGGGACGCGTCGGAACCGCTGGCACGATGGGCCGAGCGTGCCGCGAACGCCCGCCCGCCGAACCGACCGCTGGGGCGAGCGGTCGACGAGGTCGCCGATCCTGTCGGCGAGTCGATCGACGTGTACCGGCACACCGCCGCGGTGCTCGACAAACGTCTGAGCGAGATCGCCGACCTCCTCGCCGGCGTGCCTACGCTTGCGTGATGGCGGTCGAACTCGATCTCGAGGCGCTCACGCCCAATCAGGCCGCGCGCCGCCAGCGTGTCATCGACGCGGCGATGAAGCTCGCAGCCGACGGCGGATACGACGCCGTGCAGATGCGCGACGTCGCCAGCGAGGCCGGGGTCGCGCTGGGAACGATCTACCGCTATTTCGCGTCGAAGGATCATCTCCTTGCCGCGTGTCAGGTCGAGTTTGCGCGCGCGGAGCAACGACGGCTGGAGCTCCGCCCGACGCAGGGGGACACTCCCGCCGACCGCGTCGTCGACGTGCTTCGGCGTGCCACCCGGGCCCAGGAGCGCGAGCCGAAGCTCACCGCCGCCATGGTCACCGCGATCTCGTCGCCGGATCCCGCCGTCTCCGGCTGTCAGCGTGACGTGACCGACGTCATGGCGTCGGTGCTCGCCGGACCGATGGGCGACATCGACCCGCGGCTGAAGGCCGGCATCATCCGCGCCCTGTCGCACGTGTGGTTCTCGGCGCTGCTCGGGTGGGTGAACGGCTGGACCAACGTCCGCGCCGTCGGCGAGGAGCTCGAGTCCGCTGCCCGCCTCCTGCTGCGCGACCTGTAGCGCGTCGGAGAGATAGAGAGATAGAGAGAGACCGCTCGCGGGTGGCCGCCTCGCTAGAACAGGTTCTACCCTGGACCCGACGACGTCGAGGAGGACGCAATGCGCGAGCACAAGCGGCTGTTCATCGGGGGCGAGTGGGTGGAGCCGGCGAGCTCCCGCACGATCGACGTGATCTCCCCCCATTCGGAGGAGCTCGTGGGGCGCGTGCCCGAGGGCACCGAGGCCGACGTGGACCGCGCTGTGACGTCGGCGCGCGACGCCTTCGACAACGGCGAGTGGCCGCGTCTGTCACCCGAGGAGCGCATCGCGGCGGTCCAGAAGTTCTGCGATGTGTACGCCGCGCACATCCCCGACATGGCCGCGGTCGTCACCGAGGAGATGGGCTCTCCGATCACGTTCTCGAACCTCGCCCAGTCACCCGCGCCGTGGATGATGCTCAACACGTTCCTACAGATCGCGGCCGAGTACCCGTGGGAGGAGCGCCGTCAGGGCGTCCTCGGCAGCGACGTGATCGTGCGCCGCGAGCCCGCGGGCGTGGTTGGCGCGATCGTCCCGTGGAATGTGCCGCAGTTCGTGATCATGTCGAAGCTGGCGCCGGCGCTGATCACCGGGTGCACGATCGTCATCAAGCCGTCGCCCGAGACGCCGCTCGACGCGTTCCTCATGGCCGATCTCCTGAACGAGGCCGGTATCCCAAAGGGCGTCGTCAGCGTCATTCCCGCCGGCCGCGAAGTGGGTGAGCACATCGTGCGCCACCCCGGTATCGACAAGATCGCGTTCACCGGCTCCACCGCCGCCGGCCGGCGCATCGCGTCGATCTGCGGTGAGCAGCTCAAGCGCGTCAGCCTCGAGCTCGGCGGCAAGTCGGCTGCCATCATCCTCGACGACGCCGACCTCGCCGCGACCATGGAGGGGCTGAAGTTCGCGTCGCTCATGAACAACGGCCAGGCGTGCGTGGCGCAGACGCGCATCCTCGCGAGCCGGGGCCGGTACGACGAGGTCGTCGACGCCCTGTCGGGCATGGTCGGCGCGCTCGCCGTCGGCGACCCGCACGACGAGGCGACCGAGGTCGGCCCGCTCGTGGCGGAGCGACAGCAGGAGAGAGTCGAGAAGTACATCGCCGTGGGCCAGGAAGAGGGCGCCAAGGTCGTCGTGGGCGGCAACGGCCGTCCTTCCGGCCTCGAAAAGGGCTGGTACGTGAAGCCGACAGTCTTCTCCGGCGTCGACAACTCCATGCGCATCGCGCGCGAGGAGATCTTCGGTCCCGTTCTCGCCGTCATCCCGTACGACGATCCCGACGACGCCGTGCGCATTGCGAACGACAGCGACTACGGCCTCGCCGGATCGGTCTGGACGGGCGACATCGACCAGGGCCTCGACATCGCCCGGCGCGTGCGCACCGGCACCTACGGCGTGAACCAGTACACGATGGACTTCGTTGCGCCTTTCGGCGGCTACAAGGCGTCCGGTCTCGGGCGCGAGTTCGGCGTCGAGGGGCTCAGCCATTACGTCGAGCTGAAGTCCATCGTGCCGCCCGCAGGTGCCTGAGGAAGGCGGACCGGAGAGTCCCGACGACGCGTTCCGGAAGCGGGCGCGGACGTTCCTCGAGGAGCACGCGCGCCGGCGTCGCGACGGCGACGGTGACTTCTCGCGGTTCCGGTTCCTGGGCGACCCGAGCCCGGAGGGCGACGCCGAGCACGTGCTTCGCTGCAAGAAGTGGCAGCGCACATTGTTCGACGCCGGCTGGGCCGGCATCGCCTGGCCCAAGGAGTACGGCGGCCTCGGTGGGACGCCGGCGCAGGCACGCACCTTCGCCCGGGAGCAGGCCCGTTTCGACGTCGAAGCCGGCGCGTTCGCGGTCGGAATCGGCATGGTGGGGCCGACCCTGATCGCGCACGGCGACGAAATGCAGAAGCAGCGCTACCTGCGCGCGCTACTGCGCGGCGACGAGGTGTGGTGCCAGTTGTTCAGCGAGCCCGGTGCGGGGTCCGACCTCGCCGGACTGCGCACCCGTGCCGTGCGCGACGGCGAGGAGTGGGTGGTCAACGGGCAGAAGGTCTGGAGCTCGGGTGCGCATCACAGCGAGCTGGGGATTCTGTTGGCGCGCACCGATCCCGACGCCCCGAAGCATCGGGGCATCACGTGCTTCGTCCTCGACATGCGCTCGCCCGGTATCGAGGTGCGGCCGTTGCGTCAGATCAACGGCGTCGCTCACTTCAACGAGGTGTTCCTGACCGACGTGCGCGTTCCGCATGACAGCGTGCTCGGCGACGCGAACGGTGGCTGGGGCGTCGCGCAGACGACCCTGGGCGCCGAGCGGGTGCTGATCGGCGGCGGCGGCGCGGTCGGGTTCCGCGACCTGGTGCGACTGGCAGGTGACTTCGACCGGACAGGCGACCCGGTGCTGCGTCAGCAGCTGGCCGATGCGTACATCCGCTTCGAGATCCTGAAGTACCTGGGGCAGCGGGCGCAGGCGGCGCGGCGCAACGGAGCCGCCGTGGGCGCCGAGGCGTCGGTGCTGAAGCTCGCCGTGTCCCGGCACGTGGCGCTCAACAGCGACCTCGCTCTCGCGCTCGAGGGCGCGACCGCGATGCTGCTGCACGAGGACGCGCCGTACGGCGGCTTCTGGCAGCAGCAGTTCCTCAACCAGTGGGGGACCCGGATCGGCGGTGGCACGGAGCAGGTACAGCGCAACGTGATCGGGGAGCGCGTCCTCGGGTTGCCGCCCGAGCCGCGACCGGACAAGCGCGTCCCGTTCCGAGAGCTGGCCGGGAGCTGACGGCGTGGCGGGGGGCGCGGGCGCGGTGCCAAGCTTCGCCGAGATCCTGGCGGCGCGGGCCGATGACGACCACACCGCGATCCTCTTCGAGGACGACACGATCACGTACCGGGCATTCATCGCCGAGGCGGCGGCGCGGGCCGCGCTGCTCTCGGCAGCACGGCGCGACGGGCCCTTCCACGTCGGGGTCCTGCTCGAGAACGTCCCGGAGTACCTGTACTGGATCGGCGGCGCGGCGCTGGCGGGCGCGGCAGTCGTGGGCATCAACCCCACGCGCCGGGGCGACGAGCTGGCGCACGACGTGCGCCACACCGACTGTCAGCTGCTGGTCACCGACGAGCGCGGCGCGGGCACACTCGAGGGGCTCGACCTCGGCATCGCGCCCGACGCGACGCTCTCGGTGGGCACGCCGGGGTACGACGAGCGTGTGGGCGAGTATGAGGGAGCAGCGCTCCCGTCGCAGTTGCCGGCGCCGGATACCCGACTGTTGCTGCTATTCACCTCGGGATCGACGAGCGCGCCGAAGGCTGTCGTGTGCTCGTCCGGCCGGCTCGCCGGGGCGGGGTTGGCGACGGTGCCGATGTTCCGCGTCGATCGCGACAGCGTCCTGTACGAGTCGATGCCGCTGTTCCACGGCAACGCCCTGATGGCCAACGTGACGACGGCAGTCACGGGCGGGGCGACGATCGCGTTACGGCGCAAGTTCTCGGCGTCGGGGTTCCTTCCCGATGTGCGCCGCTACGGCGCGACCTACTTCAACTACGTCGGCCGGGCGTTGTCGTACATCCTCGCGACCCCGGAGACGGCTGCTGATCGCGACAACCGGTTGCAGCTCGGGTTCGGCACCGAAGCATCCGCGTTGGACCGCGAACGCTTCGAAGCCCGTTTCCGGTGCATGCTCGTCGAGAACTACGGGTCGAGTGAGGGCGCCATTGCCATCGTTCGGCTCCCCGGGTGCCCGGAGCAGGCGCTGGGCAAGCCGCGCCGTACCGACAAAGCGGACGTGGCGGTCATGGACCCGGACACGTGCGAGGAGTGCCCACCGGCGCGCTTCGACGAGCACGGCCGGCTGCTGAACGGCGACGAGGCCATCGGCGAGCTCGTGCGACGCGACAGTGGCGCCCGGTTCGAGGGCTACTACAACAACGACGAGGCCACGGCCGAGCGGTTGCGCGGCGGCTGGTTCTGGAGCGGCGACCTCGCGTACCGGGACGCCGACGGATGGTTCTACTTCGCCGGGCGCAGCGCGGACCGGCTGCGTGTCGACAGCGAGAACTTCGCCGCCGCACCGATCGAGAACATCCTGTCCCGGATGCCGGGTGCGGTGATGGTGGCCGTGTACCCCGTGCCCGACGCGCTGACCGGCGATCAGGTCATGGCCGCGCTGGAGCTCGCGCCGGAGATGGACTTCGATCCGCATGCGTTCGAGGAGTTCTTGTCTTCACAGTCGGATCTCGGTACGAAGTGGGCACCGCGGTACGTGCGCGTCGTCGAGGGTATTCCCCTCACCGCGAGCGGCAAGGTGAACAAGAAGCCGTTGCGCGCGGTGCGGTGGCACACCGACGACCCGATCTGGGTGCGCGAGGGGAATGATGGCGCGTACCGCCGCATGACCGAGCGCGACGTCGCCGCGCTCGATGCCGAGTTCGAAGCCAACGGGCGCGCCCACGTGCTGGACGCGATGTAGATCGTGACCGCTCTCGCGATCGTCCTCGCAATCGTCAGCTTCGGTTTCGCCGTCGCGATGCTCGTGATCGCGAGCAGGCAGCGTGACAATCCCGGAGTGGCGGCGGCCGGACGCCTCGCCGCGCTGCGCCACGCGCTGGTCGGGGTGGGCCTCGTCGCCGGCTTGTACTGGATCGGCTTCCTGATCATCGCGGTGTTTCTCTGGCTCGTCCTCCTGCCGGTCGGATACGCGATGGCTCGCAGGGGTTGACAGCGAACATACGTTCGGTATACTGAGCGCACTTCCCTCGCTTCCCCCGTGAGGTTCGTTGGTCCGGAGGAAGCGTTGTTCGACAAGGTTCGTTGCGCTGTGACATCGCTCGAGGCGGCCGCGCGGGAGCTCGATCCCGGCTGCTTCGAGGGTCACGACGCGGCGGAACTGCTCGATGTCTTCGCTCGAGGTGAGCGAGTGT
>JALZAA010000158.1 GCA_030948625.1 Actinomycetota bacterium | reverse complement strand
GGCGCCGTCGGCACCCCGGACCAGGTTCGCGACTTCCTCCTGCGGTACGAGGAGTGCGGCGTCGACCAGGTGATCTTCGTGAGCCAGTCGGGCAAGAACCGCCACGAGGACATCATGGAGAGCCTGGAGCTGTTCGGGCGCGAGGTGCTGCCCGAGTTCCTCGAGCGCGACGAGAAGGCGGAGAAGGACAAGGCGCAGCGGTTGGCGCCGATTGTCGACACGGTCATGGCGCGCAAGCCGGCTGACGACCATCCGCCGCTACCGACTGAGGACTACGCGTTCCCCGCCATCCCGCGAGCGATCGCCGACCGGTCCGGGTCCGACGACTTCCACAAGTTCCTCGACCAGGTGGCCGAGGACACCGCGGCGGGCGACAACTCCGTCATCACGAACGCACTGCGCTGACAGCGGGTTCCCCCCCGGGAAGCCCGGGGACCCGGGAATCGCCACCGGTAACCTGGTTGCGTGTTCGAACACCTCACCGACCTCGAGAACGAGCTGGAGAAGCTCGAGTCTCAGCTTCCCGAGCTCTACGCGAGCGGCGACCAGGCCGCGGCGCGGGACGCCGGGCGCCGCCACGCGGAGCTGAAGCCGATCGTCGACACCTACCGGGAGTACCGGCGGACCGAGGCCGACGTGTCCGACGCCCGTGAGCTGCTGACGGCCGAGAGCGACGCGGACATGCGTGAGTACCTGCAGGGCGAGCTCGCCGAGCGCGAAGCGCGTCTCGCCGAGCTCGACGCCACCCTCAGGGAGCTTCTCGTCCCGCGCGACCCCAATGCGGGGAGAAACGTCATCGTCGAGATCCGAGGCGCCGAAGGAGGCGACGAGGCGAACCTCTGGGCCGGCGACCTGTTCGAGATGTACCGCCGGTACGCGGAGCTGCGCGGGTGGGACGTCGAGGTGCTCTCGACCCAGCGCGCCGAGATCGGCGGTTATCGCGACGTGACGTTCGTCGTGAAGGGCCGAGACGCGTGGGCGCGTCTCAAGCACGAGGCCGGGCCGCACCGTGTACAGCGCGTGCCGGCCACGGAGAGCCAGGGACGGGTGCACACGAGCGCGGCCACGGTCGCGGTGCTCCCCGAGGCTGAGGCGGTCGACATCGACATCGATCCCAACGACCTCGAGGTCGATGTGTACCGCTCGAGCGGACCGGGTGGGCAGTCCGTGAACACCACCGACTCGGCCGTGCGAATGACGCACAAGCCCACCGGGCTCGTAGTCACGTGCCAGGACGAGAAGAGCCAGCTCCAGAACAAGGAGAAGGCGATGCGCATCCTGCGGTCCCGCCTGCTCCAGGCCGAGCGCGACCGGCAGGCCGAGGAGTTGTCGTCGGCTCGCCGCGACCAGGTCAAGAGCGGCGGTCGGTCGGAGAAAATCCGCACGTACAACTTCAAGGAGAAGCGGGTCACCGACCACAGGATTGGGCTGACGCTGCACTCACTCGACCAGGTGCTCGGGGGGCAGCTCGATCCGGTCGTCGACGAGCTGATCGCGGCCGAGCGCGCGTCGCAGCTTGCTCCCGCTTCCGGCTGACCGTGCCGAGCTGGCACGACCTACGCGAAGACGCGGAGCGCGCGCTGGCGGAAGGCGGCGTCGACAATGCCGCGACGGAAGCGCGCTGGATGGTCGAGCACGTCTCCGGATACGACGCCGCCAAGCTCGTAGCCGCCGAGGACGAGCCCGTCGGGAGCCGTTCGGCTGCGTTCCTGGGCGAGCTGGTCGAACGCCGTATCGCGGGCGAGCCGCTCCAGTACGTGCTGGGATGCTGGACGTTTCTGGGCATCGACCTGCTCGTCGACCAGCGCGTGCTCATCCCGCGCCCCGAAACCGAGGTGACGGCGCGGGTCGCGATCGACGAGACCGTGCGGCTCGGTGCCCGCCGCGGGCGCCCCGACCCGTGGGCGGGCGCGCAGACGACGTACACGGTCGCGGATCTCGGTACAGGGTCGGGTGCGATCGCGCTCGCGCTGGCATCGGACCTTCCGGACGCCGAGGTGTGGGCCACCGACAACAGCCAGGACGCGCTCGCCGTCGCGCGCGCCAACCTGGCGGGCACGGGGTTGCCTTCGACGCGGGTGCGTGTCGGCACGGGCTCGTGGTTCGACGCAGTCCCGGACGACCGCCGCGGTCATTTGCGGCTGGCTGTCTCGAACCCGCCCTATGTCGCCGAGTCCGAGTTCGACGATCTGCCGGCTGACGTTCGTGCGTACGAGCCGCGGGACGCGCTGGTGAGCGGGCCCACCGGACTCGAGGCGATCGAGGCGATCACGCGCGCCGCGCCCACGTGGCTCGACCCCGTGGGCACACTGGTGTGCGAGATCGCGCCGCACCAGTCGCACGCCGCGAGTGAAATTGCGGCTGGCGCCGGATTCGAAGAGGTGCTCGTGCAGCGCGACCTCGCAGGTCGCGATCGGGTGCTCGTGGCGAGGAAGCTCGGATGAGCATCGTTTGGATAGGGTGAGCGCAATGGCGGAGCAATCCGACAAGCTCGACGTCGAGGCGATGGTGCGACGCTTCCGAGAGCGCGCCGACGCCGTGAAGGGGCGACCGCTCCCACCCGTAGCCGGCGAGGAGCGCCAGCGCTTCATCGAGCAAGCCGAGCTCGACTACATGGACTTCGCGATCATCGCCGACTCGACCTGGACCTTCGACGACGGGATCCTCACCCTGCGCGTCGACCTTCGTCCCGACGAGTCGTGAGCGCCGGCGCGCTCGATCTGGAGACCGTCGACCACCTGTTGTCGACGACCCGCGCCGTCCGCAAGCGGCTCGACCTCACCAGGCCCGTACCGACCGAAGTGATCGAGGAGTGCCTGCGCCTGGCGATCCAGGCGCCCACCGGGTCGAACCGTCAGGGGTGGCACTGGCTCGTCGTCACGGACGACGACAAGCGGGCCGCGCTGGCCGACATG
>JALZAA010000157.1 GCA_030948625.1 Actinomycetota bacterium | reverse complement strand
ATCCCGCACTGCTCAACCCGGAGCAGCTGCTGGTCATGGCGGCGGCGTCGTGCCAGCTGCTTTCGTTCCTCGCCGTCGCCGCCCGAGCACGGGTGGACGTGGTCGACTACCGCGACGACGCCGAGGGTGAGATGCCCGAGGACGAGCGTCCGATGCGCATCACGCGCATCACGCTCCGGCCTCGCATCACGGAACGAGGCGACGTCGCCGAGGACCGAGTCCGCCACCTCGTCGAGGTCGGGCACCGCGAGTGCTTCATCGCCAACAGCCTGCGGACCGAAGTAGTCGTGGAGCCGACCGTCGCGATCGCCTAGCTCACGGGCGGATGCCGTGATTGCGCGACGGTCCCGGCGGCTCGACCCGGCGCGCGGACGCGAGGCGGAGCGCGGCGAGCAACGCGTTGCGCAGCTCGCGCGGCTCGACGACCTCGTCGTAGCTCATGGTGTCGGCGGATGAGTAGGCGCCGCCGAGCTCGGCGTGGTCGAGCAGCTGCTGGGCGTCGCCGTCGACGCCCGCCGCCGCTCCCGCGCCCGTGGCGGGCATGGCGCCGAGCCGGGCGCCCGGCAACGCGAGCGTGACGGCTTGGTGGTCGAAGGGGTTCATCGCCATCAGCGAGCTGCCGAATCCGTACGCCTTCCGCAACGTCACGTGGAGCTTCGGCGACCGGACGCGTGCTTGCGCGGCGAACATCCGTGCCGCGTGACGTAGGATGCCGCTGCGTTCGGCGGCGGTACCGGCGAGCACGCCCGGGTTGTCGGCGAGAAACACGATCGGGAGATGGAACGCGTCGGCGACCTCGATGAAGTGCGCGGCCTTGTCGGCGGCTTCGCTGTCGATGGCGCCCGCCTTGGCCGCGGGTTGGTTGGCCACGATCGCGATCGGCTCGCCCCCGAGCCGCGCGAGCGCCGTCACGACGGGTCGGCCGAAGGCGGGCTCGATCTCGAGGACGGTGTCGCGATCGGTAACGAGCTCGATGACAGGGCGGACGTCGTAGCCGCGACGCGGGTCGGCCGGAATGAGATCGGTCAGCTCGTCGAGCTGGCGCGGCCCGGTATCGGCGGCGGCGTCCGATCGCTGCGGGTACTGCCACGCGTTCGACGGGAAGTAGGCCAGGTAGGTCCGGATGAGGTCGAGTGCGGCGCCATCGTCGGACGCGGCGTTGTGCGCGACCCCGCTCAAGGTGGTGTGTACGGCCGCGCCACCGAGCTCCTCCTTCGTGACCTCCTCTCCCGTCGCCTCTTTCACGAGCGGCGGACCGGCGGAGAAGAGGGCGGCGCCCGCGACCATGACCACGAAGTCCATGAGTGGTGCGGTGAGGGCGCCGTGACCCGCCGACGGGCCCATCACCGCGGCGACGGTGGGCACGAGCCCGGAGATGCGCGCCAGCGTCTGCAGGTCGTTCGGGGCACGCCCCCGCCGCTCGAACGCGTTCTGGGTCCGCTCACCCGCTCCTTCCAGCAGCATGACGAGCGGAACGCGCTCCCGGCCTGCCAGCTCTGCGATGCGCTGCCGTTTGGCGGTCGTGCCGAGCCCGATCGACCCGCCCATCACGGTGAAGTCCTCGGCGCCGACGAGAACGGGACGCCCGTCGATCAAACCGTGGCCGGCGACGAGGGCGTCCGCCGGCACCGGCGGCACGACACCGCGGTGCACGGACCCGACGAGCGTGCCCAATTCGACGAAGGTGCCCGGATCGAGCAGCCGTTCGACCCGCGCACGGGCGTCGAGCCGTCCGCCGACACGATGCTGTTCGAGCCGTTCGGCGCCGCCCATGGCTCGCGCCGCGCCGCGCCGCTGTTGGAGGTCCTTCAGCAGCGGCTCCCAGTCCGTCATGCCCGCTTCATCAGGGCGCGGCGAGGGTCGCGGCCACGGCCTCGGCGTGCTCGTCGACGGAGCCGAAGACCGTGTCGAGCACCCAGGCCCGCTTCAGGTACAGGTGCACGTCGACCTCCCACGTGAAGCCCATGCCGCCGTGCACCTGCGTGGCGGTCTTGCCGTTGGTGATGGCGGTCTCGCCGGCGAGCATCTTCGCCGCCGCCACGGCGCGGGCAACGTCGCCGACGTCGGGATCGTCGAGCGTGCACGCACGCGCGCGCGACCTCGGTGCGTACGAGCATGTCGGCGAGCAGGTGCTTGACCGCCTGGAACGAGCCGATCGGCCGGTCGAACTGCCGGCGCTCCTTCGCGTAGGCGACGGAGAGGTCGGTGCACGCCTGGGCCATTCCTACGAGGAACGCGGCCGTGACGACGGGCCCCTCGAGCCGCCACCGCGCGAGGAGGTCGTCGCCGCCCACGGTGTCCCCCGACGGGAGCACGTCCACCCGGTGGACGGGCGTCAAGGGGTCGAGTGGCCTGCCGACGGGAACGGCGCCGGCGATCTTGCTCGCCGGGACGGCGCGGACGGTGGTCTCGTCCACGACGAGCAGTGTGTCGAGCGCGTCGATGTGCTCGATCATCCACGGCGGCTGTCGCTCGCCGGTCTCGAGCCCGCCCGCGATGCCGTCGACGACGCCGTGCGCGAGGTAGGCCCACACGAGCGGACCGGGGACCGCCGCTCGCCCCAGCTGCTCGAAGACGACGGCGGCGTCGGCCACGCCGAAGCCGTCGGCGCGCAGCGAGAACACCCCGGCCTCCGCGAGCTCCGCGTGGGCAGACCGGTCGAACCCCTCGCGCACACGTTTGATCGGGAAGCGCCCTTCGCACAGGCTGCGGATGCCGTCGCGCAAGGCGACCTGGTCGGGGCTCAGGTCGAAGTCCACGCTTGCTCCCTCGGTAGCCCGAGCAGGCGCTCGCTGATGATGTTGCGCTGGATCTGCGACGTCCCCGCCGCGATCGTGAGCGCGAGAGTTCGGAGTCGCTCGACCACGAACTCGTTGTCGACGTCCAGCGCGCTGCGGTCGAGCACCCGCACCGACAGGTCGCCGAGCTTCTGGCGACTCTCGGAATAGGCGAGCTTCACCATGAGCGCGCCGTCGCCGGGTGAGCCGGTGCGAGCGGCTCGGGTCACGTTGCGCTTCGTGAGCGCCCATACGG
>JALZAA010000151.1 GCA_030948625.1 Actinomycetota bacterium | reverse complement strand
TGTCGACACCGGCCGGAACCTCGACGTCGATGCGGCGCGCGGCACTGACGCGTCCCTCACCTCGACAGTCACGGCACGGCGACAGGATGCGGCTTCCTGTCGCGCCGCAGGCCCCGCACGGCGAGGCCGTGACCATCTGGCCCAGGATCGACCGCCGGACCTGGCGTACCTCGCCCGTGCCCCCGCAGGCGTCGCAGCGGGACGGATGCGTGCCCGGCTCACAACCCGAGCCGTCGCAGCGTTCGCACCCCACGGGCATCCGGATCTCGACGGTGTGCACCACGCCGAATGCCGCTTCGGGGAGCGTGAGCTCGACCTCGACCTCGGCGTCGTAGCCCCGCGGCGGGCCGGCGGGGCCGCGCCCACCACCGAAGGAGTCGCCGCCGAAGAACGCATCGAAGATGTCGCCGAGCCCGAACGAATCTCCCGGCGCGCCCCCGGGCCCGGGTCGGCCCGCGGTGGCGCCGTCGGGGCCGAACGTGTCGTAGCGGCGGCGGCGCTCGGGGTCGCGCAGCGTCTCGTACGCGATCGTGAGCTCCTTGAAATGCGCTTCGGCCTCGGGGTCGTTCGGTTTCGAGTCGGGGTGGTACTGACGCGCGAGGGCCCGGTACGCGCGCTTGATCTCGGCGTCGGTCGCTTGTGGCGGCACTCCCAGCATGTCGTAGTAGCTACGAGGCAACGCGCTTCCTCCCCTCAGTCCATCCGTGACAACAGCCGGCCGAGTTGCTGCGACACCGCCGCGACGGCGCCGATCGTCCGCCGGTAATCCATGCGGGTAGGCCCGAGCACGCCGACGGTGCCGGCGACTTCGCCTTCGACGCGGTAGGGCGCCAGCACGATCGCGCAATCACGCAGCTCCTTGATCTCGTTCTCGGAGCCGATGCTCACGTTGACACCCTGGTCGAGGAGATTGCGCACGAGCGAAACGACGACCACCTGGTGCTCCAGCAGTTCGAGGAGGTGCGAGGCACTCTCGGCGGTCGCGAACGACTCGTGCTCGGCCGCGAGCCTGCTCGCGCCACCAACGTAGAGCGACTCGGTCGGACGGCTCGACACCAGGTCGGCGAAGCCCGCCCGGACGGCGCGGCCCAGGTGGTCGACGTCGTCGCGACCGGTCGGCACGTACTCGGGCAACTCGGTGAACTCGTGGCCGCCCAGCTGGGCTTCGAGCACATTCGCGGTCGCGTGCAGCCGCGCCTCGTCGGGCTCGTCGTCGGCGAGCTCGAGCGTGTACTTCTCCACCGCGCCGTTCGAGAGGACGACGACGGCGAGCACGACTCCGGGATGAAGCGGGACGAGCTGGAGGCCGCGCACACGTGCGATCTCCGGTTGCGGCCCCACGACCATCGCCGTGTGGTCGGTCACCCGCGACAACAGGTGGCTCGTCTCGTGCAGGAGGTCTTCGAGGGCGCGGTGCGCGGACTCGAAGAAGTCGGCGACGGCGCGCTGCTGCGCCATCCGCATCGCGCCTTCCTTCGTGAAATGGTCGACGAAGTAGCGGTAGCCCATGTCGGTCGGGATCCGACCGGCTGAGGTGTACGGCTGGGCGATGTACCCCTCGCGCTCGAGCACCGTCATGTCGTTGCGCACGGTCGCGCTCGACACGCCGAGCTTGCGGGAGCGGGCGACGGTCTGGGACCCCACCGGCTGCGCCGTCTCGATGTACTCCTCGACCACGGCCCGCAGGATCGCGGCCTTCCGTTCGTCCATCTCTCCTGCTCTGCTGGTCTGCCGGTGGAGCTGGCGGCGAATCACGCCATGCCGCCTGACCCGTGCTCGGCCTCCCGGAGCTCGCCTGTTAGCACTCAAGTGTACCGAGTGCCAAGCTCAGCCGGGCGCCTGCGTCAGTCGGTGGACCCTCGGACGATCGCCGGATTCACGGTCGTGGCGACCCCGGGGGCCTGCTCCTCGGTGATCAGGAACTCGCGGACAGGCCCCCGCACCCGGAACGCGCTGACGCCGGGATCGGGGCCGAGCACACCCGCGGAGACGACGCCGGTCGACTCCTGAGGGCCGACGCGCGCCCACAGCTGATAGGTGCGCTCCGGGGAGAGCCGGCGCAGGTTGCTCTCGGTCAAGAAGCCGTTGCCGTCGGGGAGGTACGCGACGCGTGCCACGACGCTGCCGTCCGTCGATGCAAGCCTCACGTCGGCGGCCTTCGGGTCACGCGCCGCCGCGTCGGCGGCGGCGAGGAGGCTGCCGCGGTCCGCTTCCCGTGCGAGATCGTCGATGCGGTCGTCCTGCTGCACGACCTTCACGAGAAGCGCACCCACCACCAGGACGGCGGCGGCCGCGGCCACAGCGGATGCGACGCGGCGGAGGCGCCCGGCTCGGCGAGGACGCATCGGGACCACGGCCGCGGCGGTGCTGGCGTCAGGCGCGGGCATCTCCTCCGCGACGCTGCCCTCGATGCGCTTCCACAAGCCGGGGGGAGCTTCTGTGCCCGTGTGCGCGAGCAGCGCCGCGGTCTCGCGATATTCGGCGACGGTGGCGCGGGCGCGGGGGCTGCGCCGGAGATACTCGTCCACTTCCGCGCGCTCATCTCCGTCGACGGCGTCGAGCGCGAAGGCGCCGAGGAGGTCGTCGAGCTCCTGGTTGCTCAGCTCTCGCGCCATGGTCCCGCGATCCCGGTCTCGACCAGCGCGCCGCGGAGCCGGCTCAACCCCGAGCGGATCCGGCTCTTGACCGTCCCCTCGGGCTCTCGAAGGAGGACCGCGACCTCGCGATACGTGTGACCACCGAAGTAGGCGAGCTCGATCGCCCGGCGCTCACCGTCCGTCAGTTGCGCCAACGCGGCGCGAACCTGCTCCGCCTGCGTCAGGTCCCAGACTTCGCGTTCGAGGTCATAGCTGCCTTCGACTGTCAGCCGCGCGTCGCGTTCCTCGCGCGCCCGACGCGAAGCCTCGGCGCGAATCACGTCGACGCTGCGTCCGTGGGTCTGGGTGAGGAGGTAGGTCCGCAGGGATCCGCGGTCCGGATCGAAGCGATCCGGCTGGTTCCACAGCCGGAGGAAGACCTCCTGCACGACCTCCTCGGCGAGATCTCGGCCGGCGAGTATGCGTCGAGCGAGCCCGAACAACGCGGGCGCGTGGCGCCGGTACACCTCCGCGAGGGCGTCGTTGCGGAAGCGTCCGATCCCCACGACGAGTTGGGCGTCACTGGCGAGCCGAAGGTCTTGGGTACTCACGGTCCACCGTCCCGATGCGCGACCTGTTCATTGTTCGCACCCGCGTGGCCGCTGGATCAGGCACGCGGCCCGCGAAGGCCGCGACTACGAGCGGTAGCCTGCGGTCGATGGACTTCGACCTCCCGCCCGAGGCCGAGACCTACCGCGACGAGGTGCGGGCCTTCGTCCGCGAGCACGCGCCGGGTGGGCGGTTCCCGAACGACTGGAACCGGCGGCTGGCCGAGGCGGGCTACGTCGCTCCGCACTGGCCCAAGCCGTGGGGGCGCGACGCCGGTCCTGTGCAGCAACTCGTGATCGACGAAGAGCTGCGGTCGGCGCAGGCGCCCAGGCCTCTGAACCCGATCGGCATCGGTTGGGCGGGGCCGACGCTGCTCGCCGCCGGCACCCAGGAACAGCAAGACCGCTACATCCCGGGCATCCTCTCCGGCGCCGAGCTGTGGTGTCAGCTGTTCAGCGAGCCGGGCGCGGGCAGCGATCTGGCGTCGCTCACCACGCGCGCCGAACGCGACGGCGACGAGTACGTGGTGCACGGGCAGAAGGTGTGGACCACGTTCGCGCACGTGGCCCAGTACGGGATCCTGCTCGCACGCACCGATCTCGGCGCCGAGCAGCACCGAGGCGTCTCGTACTTCGTCCTCGACATGCGCGCTCCCGGCATCACCGTCCGGCCCATCAAGCAGATGGACGGCAACGCCACCTTCACCGAGGTCTTCCTCGAGGGTGTGCGAATGCCTGCGCGCGACCTCGTCGGCGAAGAGAACGACGGATGGCGTCTCGCGAAGGTCACGCTCGGCAACGAGCGGGTCTCCCTGTCGGGCGAGGGCGCGCTGTGGGGTCGCGGCCCCACCGCAAACACGCTGCTCGACATCGTGCGCGCACACGGCGGCGTCGACGATCCCCGACTGCGGCAGAAGCTCGCGGAGCTCTACATCGAGTCCGAGGTGCTGCGGCTGATCCGGTTGCGGACGGTGTCGGCGATCGTGCGGGGTGTCGAACCCGGCCCGGAGACGTCGGTACGCAAGGCGCTCGCAGACGAGCACGGCCAACACGTGATGGCCCTCGCCCTGGACCTCGCAGGGAGCGCCGGCATGCTGGGCGACCATGGGCCCCTCGGCGACGCCGACCCGATCTGGGCCGAGGGATACCTGTTCTCGCCCGCGCTGACGATCGGCGGAGGGACATCCGAGGTGCAGCGCAACATCATCGGCGAGCGCGTGCTCGGCCTCCCGCGCGACGCGGAGGTCGCGCGCTAGTCCTCCAGCCGCAGCGCGGCGACGAACGCCTCTTGTGGGACCTCGACGCGACCGATCTGCTTCATGCGCCGCTTGCCCGCCTTCTGCTGCTCGAGCAGCTTGCGCTTGCGCGAGACGTCGCCGCCGTAGCACTTGGCGATGACGTCCTTGCGACGGGCCTTGACCGTCTCGCGGGCGATGATGCGCCCATTGATCGCGGCCTGGATCGGGACGTCGAAGAGCTGGCGCGGAATCAGCTCGCGCAGCTTCACCGTCATGCGGCGTCCGTAGTCGTACGCGCGGTCCTGGTGCACGACCGAGGAGAACGCGTCGACGGGCACGCTGTTCAACAGCACGTCCACCTTGACCAGCTCGGAGTGCCGGTAGCCGGCGGGCTCGTAGTCGAGGCTCGCGTACCCGCGAGTGCGGGACTTCAGCTGATCGAAGAAGTCGATCACGATCTCGGCCAAGGGAAGCTCGTACACGAGCTCGATGCGCTCCTCCGACAGGTATTCGAGCTTCTTCATCTCGCCCCGGCGCGACTGTGCGAGATCCATCAGTGTTCCGACATAGTCGGTGGGCGAGAGCATCGTGACGACGACGTAGGGCTCTTCGATGGAGTCGACCTGGTTCGGGGGTGGCATCGCCGACGGGTTGTCGACGACCTCGACGCCGCCGTTGGTGAGGTTGGAGAGGTACTCGACGTTCGGTGCAGTCGCGACGAGGTCGATGCCGTACTCGCGCTCCAGCCGTTCTCGCACGATCTCCATGTGGAGGAGGCCGAGGAAGCCGCAGCGGAAGCCGAAGCCGAGCGCGCCGGAGGTTTCCGGTTCGTACGTGAACGACGAGTCGTTGAGTCGGAGCCTCTCGAGCGCCTCTCGCAGGTCGGCGTACTCGTCGCCGTCGACCGGATACAGACCACAGAACACCATCGGCTTCGGGTCGCGGTATCCCTCGAGCACCTCCGCCGGTCGCGCCGCGGTGGTGACGGTCTCACCGACACGCGCCTGGCCGACGTCCTTGATGCCGGCGATGAGATAGCCGACCTCGCCTGGGCCGAGGCTGGCGACCGGCGTCGGAGTGGGCAGGCGCACACCGATTTCCTCGGCGTCGTGGGCACCGCCGGCTTGGACGTATTGCAGGCGCGCCCCGGAGACGAGCGTCCCGTTGAAGACGCGCACGGCGCTCACGACACCGCGGTACGGGTCGTAGTGCGAGTCGAAGATCAGCCCCTGCAGTGGCGCGTCCGGATCGCCCTTCGGAGGCGGGACCCGTTCCACGACGGCGTCGAGCAGCTCCGGAACGCCCTCGCCCGTCTTGGCCGAGATGCGCAGCACCTCGGTCGCGGGGATGCCCAGGACGCGCTCGATCTCAGCGGCCACGCGGTCGGCGTCGGCCACAGGGAGGTCGATCTTGTTGACGGCGGCGACGATGGCGAGATCGTGCTCGACGGCGAGATAGGCATTGGCGAGCGTCTGCGCCTCGATGCCCTGCGACGCGTCGACGAGCAGGATGACGCCCTCGCATGCCGCCAAGCTCCGCGAGACCTCGTAACTGAAGTCGACGTGGCCCGGCGTGTCGATCAGGTGAAGCGTGTGGTCCTTCCACTCGAGCCGCACGTTCTGCGCCTTGATCGTGATGCCACGCTCCCGCTCGAGGTCCATGGAGTCGAGGTACTGGGCGCGCATGTCCCGCGGGTCGACGGCGCCGGTCAGCTCGAGGAAGCGATCGGCCAGCGTCGACTTGCCGTGGTCGACGTGGCTGATGATCGAGATGGCGCGCTGTGATTCGAGGGGGATCATTGCCATCCATTCTCCTGCACCCCGGCATCGGTTCGGGAACGAATCGCTGGTACCCTGACCGGGTTCCCGAACGGAAACCGGAGTCCTCGACGCGTCATGGCCAACATCAAGAGCCAGATCAAGCGAAACCGCCAGAACGAACGCCGGCGGCAGCGCAACAAGGTCGCCCGCTCGGAGCTCAAGACCCGCGTGAAGCGGGCCGCCGAGGGCATCGACGAAGGCGCCGAGGACGCCGTCGACCGCGTGCGGTCAGCCCAGAAGCGGCTGGCGAAGGCGGCCGAGAAGGGCGTCGTCCATAAGAACCAGGCGTCGCGTCGCATGTCCCGCTTGATGAAGCGGGCGGCCCGCCAGAGCTGACCCTTCAGCGTCTCGCCCGGGCAGGGCGGCGACCGGCGCCACCCCGCGCTCGGCTCGACAAAGCAGCCAGACGGGCGACGAGCACTTCCATCACCGCATCCTCGGGAATCGCACGAGCGCCCTTGAGATCCAGGTCGGCGGCGAACAGATAGTCGTAGGCCTCGCGGACGCCTTGCGGCCCCAGCGCCCTTGCCGCGTCGAGCGCCTTGCGGGCCGGGTACTCCTTCACGCGTCCGTCGAGCGCCGCGACCGCGTCCCGCGGACTGCGGACCTCCGGATCATCGAGTCGTGACACACGCCGGTAGTACGAGTGCAGCATGCCGACCACCTGGAGCGGGTGCATCGGACGCGGCTGACCGGAGCCGGTGGCGGTGAGCATGCGCCGCAGCGTGTCGAGCGCGCCGGCGATGTCGCCGGTCTCGATCGCGTTCGTGAGGAGATAGCCGGGCACCGAACCGGGGTCTCCGAGATATGGCTCCACGTCGGCGACGTCGAGCGTCGCGTCCGCGCCGAACGCCGACGCCAGCAACTCCACGAGCTGTGGCACGCGCCCGGCGTTCTCGCCGAGGTGTGAGGCGACGAGCTTGGCCGCCTCGGGACGGATCTCGATGCCCGCGTCTTCGAGATGCTGCGCGAGCACGTCGGCCGTCCGCTCGTTCGCCGGGCCGACCTGGACGGCCTTCGCCGCCTTCAGCGCATCAGCCAGGCTCTTGGGCAGTCGGCCGCCGCCGGCGACCAGCACGAGCGCCGTGGTGTCCATCGGGTCGGCGAGGTACTCCACCAGCGGGTCGGCGTCCTGCTTCGCCAGGTTGCCGGCCTCACGCAGCACGACGACACGCCGCGCGGTCATGAAGGGCGGGCTCTGTGCGGCGTTGATCGCGGCGGCGACGAGCTCGGCGCGGCCCTCCGCTCCCGTCGGGGCGTCGCTCTCGCCTTCGCCGGCGGCGGCGCGGCCGAGAACGGTGAGCTCCTCGACCGCGAGCGTGCGATCGTCGTCGCCGACGAGCTCGGCGACGAGCTGCTCGAGGGCCTCCCCTTGCAGCACGGGATCCGACCCGGTCACGACATACGCAGGCGCGCTCACGACACTCGCGCCCCGTCGCGTGCGTGCGCGGCGATCGCCTCGATCATCCTGCACACCCTGACCGAACCGCCGACTTCGTGCACGCGCACGATCCGGCAGCCGTGCATCACCCCGTACGCGGCGGCAGCCAGCGACGCGGCGCGCCGCTCGTCGACCGGGAGGCCCAGCAGCTCGCCCAAGAACCGCTTGTTCGATGCAGACAGCAGCAGCGTGTACCCGAGGGACGCGAGGGCATCGCTCTCGCGTAGCAACACTGCGCTCTGCGCCGGCGTCTTGCCGAGGTCGAGGCCGGCGTCGAGCGCGATCCGCTCCGGAGTGAGGCCCGCGGCCTCGGCCGCCCGGGCGCGCTCGACGAGGAAGGCGCTGACGTCGCCGACCAGGTCGTCGTATCGGGGCTCGGGGTCCGAGACGCGAGGCGCGAGCCTGATGTGCGTGGCGACAACCGACGCGCCGTATTCGGCCGCAGTCGGGAGATACTCCGGGTCGGCGAAGCCGCTGATGTCGTTGCCGAGCACCGCGCCCGCTTCGCACGCGGCCCGCAGCACCGTCGCCCGCCACGTGTCGACGGACAGAGGCACGTCGACGCGCGTCCGAAGGGCGTCGAGCGTAGGAACGACCCGGTCGAGCTCCTCGGCCTCGCTGACCTCGGGACCGGGGCCGGCCTTGACGCCGCCAACGTCGAGGACGTCGGCCCCCTCGGCGACGAGCTGCTCGGCCCGGGTCAGGAGCGTGTCGAGATCGAAGGTCGCGCCCTGGTCGAAGAACGAGTCCGGCGTGCGGTTGAGGATGCCCATGACGAGCGTGCGGCTCGTGACGTCGTACACGCGGTCACGCAGACGGAAGCGGTGCATTGCTTCGGAGGTTACGGCGTGCCTGCGACCAGAGCCTCGCTGCGCCCAGCAATGCGCCCCCGGCCACGATCGACCATGCGGCGCGTCCGTCGACATCGACTGGCACCCGGGCGAACACCGCCGCGATCTCGAGCATGGCCCGGGCGAGCAATCCGGTCGGCGCCTGGAGCACGGCGGCGAGTCCTGGCCACCAGGAGCTCACCGCCCCGCCGGCGAGACCGGTCACGAGACCGAGGACGGTCAACGGGCCGGCCAGCGGTCCGGCGACGACGTTGGCGGGAAGGGCGGCAAGCGGCACCGACCCGAACACCGGCAGGAGCACGGGCGCCACCCCGAGCTGCGCCGCGAGCGTCACGCCCAGGGCTTCCCGTAGCCAGCCCGGTCCCCGAAGCCGCGCCGTGATGGGCGCGCCGAGCACGGCGATGCCGGCGCTCGCACCGCACGAGAGGAGAAAGCCGATCGAATGAATCAGGAAGGGGTCGGCGAGCACGAGGACGACGACGGCGAGGGCGAGCACGCGGAGGCCGGCCGTCGGACGGCCGAGGTAGAGCGCGGTCATCGAGCAGGCAGCCATCGTGCACGCCCGCAACACCGACGGCTCCCAGCGCGTCATCGTCCCGAAGAGCACGAGCACCCCGAGACCGCCGACCAGCTGCGCGCGCAGTGAGAGCCGCCGGAACAACGGTCTCGTCAGGGCCAACACGAACGCCACGTTGGCACCGGACACAGCCAACAGATGCGTGAGCCCCGCAGCGCGGAACTGGTCGGCGACGTCGCGAGGAAGTGCACGCGTGTCACCCAGGAGAAACCCCGCGATCAGCGCACGCTCGGTCGGCGGCAGGTCTCGGGTACCGGCGAGGACGCGACCGCGCAAGGCGTTCGCCGTCCCCTGCAGCGGCGAGCGGGTCGGACGAAACGCCCGGAGCTCGACCGCTTCGAACTGCGCCACCGCGTGCCGCCAGCGCAGCCGTGTGTCGTACGCCGACAGGGGCTGGAGCCAGCCCGACAGCTTCGCATCGTCGCCGGCTTCGAGGAGCCGCAGCCGCCCGGCGGTGGCGCCGCCTGCGGTGACGAGCACCGTGCGTGATCCGGCGGCGCGGCCGTCGAGCCGCCGCACACGCGCGAGCACGCGTGCCGTGTAATCGGCGCCGTTGGGATCGTCGACGAGAGTGACGTCGATCTTCGCTGCATCGCGGGCGTCTCGTGGTGCCGTGAGCGGCGAGTGCGCGAGCCCGTCCAGCGCCCGCTGCATGGAGGCGATGCCGAGCAGCGAGACGGCTACCAACCCGACCGCGAGGCGCTTCCGGCCGCGCGGCATCAGCAACCCGGCAGCCACGCCGAGCAGCCCGAGCACGACCCCGGTTGTCGCGGGCCCGGGGCCGACGTGCTCGCCGGCGCGCGCGCCGATGAGGGCGGCGACGGCGAGCGCGATCGGGCCCGCCGCGTGGCGGAGCGTCAGACCGTCACCTTGTCCTTGAGGTCGGCGAAACGCTTCTCCCCGATGCCGCGCACGTCGCGAAGCTCGTTCACCGAGCGGAAGCCGCCACGGCGTTCCCTCTCCGCGAGGATGGCCTGGGCGAGCGTCGGGCCGACGCCGGGCAGCGCCTCGAGCTCGGCCGGCGTGGCGCTGTTGAGGTTCACGAGCGCCGACGCGTCGGCGCTGCCCGCGCTCCCGGCGCTGCCGCTTCCACCGGGCGCGGCGGGTCCGGCCGGCGACGCCTCGCCGACCCGCTGCACGAGGACGCGCTGGCCGTCGGTGACCTTGGCCGCCAGGTTCAGCCGGTTGAGATCGGCATCCGGGGCGCCGCCTCCGGCGGCCTCGACCGCGTCGATGACGCGGGCGTTCGAGGCCAGGTCGTACACGCCCGGCGTCGCCACGGCCCCGGCCATGTGCACGGTGACGCGCCCGCTCTTCTTCGCCGCGCCAGGTGCCGAACCGGAGCTCGCCGCGCTCGATGCGGGCGCGCGGCGCGTCGTCGCCGAACCGCCGGAATCGCCGGCGCCGAGCCGGTACCAGATCAGCCCGGCGGCGAGCGCGACGACGAGGAGAGCGGCGATCCCCACGCGCGGGTCGCCACGCAGCTCGCGGAACCGATCGACGAGGCGCTCGAACGGCCCACCCCATTCGCTCGGGCGGGGCGGGAAGTCCACGGGTCGCTCCCGGCGCTCCGGCGGTCGCCAGAACTCCGTGTCGAGCACGTCGCGCTCGACGGTGGCGGGACGGGGCGAGTCGGGCATGACGACCTCCGGGCGCGCGGGCAGAGACCGGAGGAAGTGAGCAGGGAAGTCGAGCGGGCGCCGAGGGCGACCCGCGCTCGGATGAACGTAGCGCGGGTGTCCCGGTCGGGAAAGACCCTCAGAACCCGGAGTCGGCGCGCGCCTCGACCTCGAGCGGGATCGCCTCGTACGCGGCCCGATGGCCCAGCCTGCGCCACCGCCCCCGGCTGTACGCGCCGAGGTACCGGACGAGGAAGCGCGTCGCGCCGAGCTCGCGCCACTGGCGCACGTGTACGAGCTCGTGGGCGATCAGGCCGCGGTCGTGCTCGTGCCCGCGCCGCAGAAGGATCCAGCGGCCGAGGGTCATGCCCGCGACTCCCGGCGTCAGCACGGGCACCGTCACGAGGCGGGCGCGTTCGAGGTCGCGGACCGGCACGTGGGTCAGCAGCTCTCGTTCGCGCGCGTCGAGCCGCGGCACCAGCTCCTACCGCGTGACGACGTTGACCAGCCGCCCGGGAACGACGATCACCTTCGAGACCTCGACACCCGCCAGCAAGTGCGCGATCCGCTCGTCGGCGCGCGCCGCCGCCTCGTGGTCGGCGTCGCTCGCGCCCGCCGGCACCTTCACTCTCGCCCGCACCTTGCCGTTGACCTGTACCGGGATCTCGACCTCCTCGACGACCAGATAGGCGGGATCCGACTCCGGGAACGGCTCGTACGTGAGCGACTCCGGATGCCCGAGCCGGGCCCAGACCTCTTCGGCCATGTGCGGCGCCAGCGGCGCGAGCATCAGCGTCATCGCGTTGACGACCTCGAGCGGCGCGGTTCCCGTCTCCCCCACCACCGTGGTCAGCCGGTTGTTCAGCTCGAACAGCCGTGCGATGGCCGTGTTGAAGTGGAGCTTGCCCATATCGGTCCGCACCGCGTCGATCGCCCCGTGCAAGACACGGCGGGTGTCCTCGTCGGCCGGTGCTTCGGACACCCGGATCGCGCCCGTCTCCTCGTCGATCACGTTGCGCCAGAAGCGCTGGAGGAACCGGTGCACGCCGACGATGTCGGCGGTGTTCCACGGCCGGCTCGCGTCGAGCGGGCCCATGAACATCTCGTACAGCCGGAGCGTGTCGGCGCCGTAGTCGGCGTAGATGTCGTCGGGCGCGACCGCGTTCTTGCGGCTCTTGCCCATCCGCCCCTGCTGGCGCGTGACCTCTTTGCCTTCGAAGTAGAACCGGCCGTCCCGCTCCTCGACCTCGTTCGCGGGGACGTAGACGCCGCGCTCGTCGAGGTACTCGTATGCGGTGATCGTGCCCTGGTTGAACAACCGGGCGAAGGGCTCGGGCGTCGAGACGTGGCCGAGGTCGTACAGGGCCTTGTGCCAGAAGCGGGCGTACAGGAGGTGCAGGACGGCGTGCTCGGCGCCGCCGACGTAGAGATCGACGCCGCCGGAGTCCGTGTCACCCGCCATCCAGTAGCGCTCGACCTCCGGGTTCACAATCTGGTTCTCGTTGGTCGGGTCGAGGTAGCGCAGGTAGTACCAGCACGATCCCGCCCACTGCGGCATCGTGTTCGTCTCGCGCAGGTACGTCTTGCGCCCCTCCCCCAAGTCGGCGTCGACAGTGACCCAGTCGTCGGCGCGCGCCAACGGGGGCTCCGGGAGCGTGTCCTCGTCGTCGGCGACGATGCGCGGCTGGAAGTCGGCCATCTCCGGCAGCTCGACCGGCAGCATCGATTCCGGTAGCGCGACCGGGAGGCCGGTCTCGTCGTAGACGATCGGGAATGGCTCGCCCCAGTACCGCTGGCGACTGAACAGCCAGTCGCGCAGCTTGTAGGTGACCGCGCCCGCGCCCTTACCGGTCTGCTGGAGCCACTCGGTGATCTTCCGCTTCGCATCGTCGACGTTCAGGCCGTCCAGGAAGCCGCTGTTGATCGCGGGCCCCTCGCCCAGGTACGCCTGCCCGTCGAAATCCGGTGGCGGCTGCACAGTGCGGACGATCTCGAGGCCGAACTCCTCGGCAAAGTCCCAGTCGCGCTGGTCCTGGCCGGGCACCGCCATGATGGCGCCGGTGCCGTACCCGGCGAGCACGTAATCGGCGATGAAGATCGGGATGCGCGCGTCGTTGACCGGGTTGATCGCGTACGCGCCGATGAAGACCCCGGTCTTCTCTCTCCCTTCCGCCTGACGCTCGAGATCGGTCTTCGTCGCGGCGAAGTTGCGATACGCCTCGACGGCCTCGACCGGCGAGACGTCGGTGCCGAACGTGCCTCGCCACTCCAAGGGTGCCTCTCGCGGCCACTCGTTGGGGACGAGCTCATCGACGAGGTCGAGCTCGGGCGCCAGCACCATGTACGTGGCGCCGAACACGGTGTCGGGGCGGGTAGTGAAGACGCGGATGTCCAGCCCCTCGTGCGACTCGACCGGGAAGACGATGTCGGCGCCCTCGCTGCGTCCGATCCAGTTGCGCTGCATGATCTTGATCGACTCGGGCCAGTCGAGCAGATCGAGATCGCCCAAGAGGCGCTCGGCGTACTTGGTGATGCGCAGCATCCATTGCTTGAGCGGCCGCTTGTACACCGGGTAGTTCCCGCGCTCGCTGCGGCCCTCGGCCGTGACCTCCTCGTTGGCGAGCACGGTGCCCAGGGCGGGGCACCAGTTGACGGCGACCTCGTCGAGATACGCGAGCCGGTACGCGTCGACGACGCGGCGGCGCTCGAGCGCTTCGAGCTCCTTCCAAGGACGACCATCGGCCATCGGGCGTGAACCCGATTCGAGCTCGGCGACGAGCTCGTCGATGAGCCGAGCCCGGTCGCGGTCCTCGTCGTACCAGGCGTTGAACATCTGCAGGAAGATCCACTGCGTCCAGCGGTAGTAGTGCACGTCCGTGGTGGACACACCGCGGCGCGGATCGTGGCCGAGGCCGAGGCGGCGCAGCTGCCGCCGCATCGTCGCGATGTTCTGCTCGGTGGTGACGCGCGGGTGCTGGCCCGTCTCGAGCGCGTACTGCTCGGCCGGCAGACCGAACGCGTCGTAGCCCATCGCGTGGAGCACGTTGTGGCCGGTCATCCGCTGGAAGCGTGCGTAGACGTCGGTGCCGATGTAGCCGAGCGGGTGGCCGACGTGGAGGCCGGCCCCACTGGGATACGGGAACATGTCGAGCACGTAGAGCTTCGTGCGGTCGGCGGCGTCGCCGAACCCGTCCGCCAGCGGTCCGCTCGGGTTGGGCGCCCAGAACGTGCGCTCGTCCTCCCAGCGGTCCTGCCACTTCTGTTCGATCTCGCCCGCGAGGCGCGCGTTGTACCGGTACGGAGGGACGTCATCGGTGCGCGGTTCGGCCGTTTCGGTCATCGCGCGGCGAGCGTATCGGTCAACTTCTGGTCACCGACCTGATCAACGCTCGGAAGCCCGCTGGTACCCTGCTGTGCGCTCGGGGATGTAGCTCAGTCTGGTAGAGCGCCTCCATGGCATGGAGGAAGTCGTGGGTTCAAGTCCCATCATCTCCACTTTGGCCAGATTTGTCCCTTTGCACAGCCCTGCCGGTCTGGTTCGAGCCGCCGAATCGTGCCGGCGGCCTCACCGCATGAGACGTGCGCTGCTGCCAGCGCCCGCGATCCCGGCGAGGTAGCCCGCCACGGCCGCGACCGTGAGCGCGACCATCGCCGGCAGCACGCGCTGCATCTCGGCGCGATAGCCCGGTACCGCGCGGCCGACGTCGAGGGTGGCGCCGAGAAGTCGACGCGGGAACGCCATCGCGTCTCGCGCCAAGGCCCGCCGATGCGTCGGCGCACCCCGCTCGGCGACGAGACCGGCGTGGGTCCGCCCGGAATGGAAGTGGTTGACGATGTGCTCGGCCACGCCCATGGACTGCGAGTGGGCGAGGAGCACGTCCTCGTCCAGCGCCAGCATTCCCTGGGCCCACAATTGCGGCGTCACGACGAGCTCGAGGTCACCGGGACGATGCAAGACGGGAAGGATCTTCTCCCGCTTGTACGAGACGTTCGACCCGACGGGGGGAAACCAGTCATCCGGACGTCCGGGATGCCCGGGAAGGTTGCGAGCATGGACGAGGAAGAAGCTCGCTCGATCGATGAACCGTCTCACCGCGCCGTTCATTACCGGGCCGGCGATCGCGACCATGTCGGGACGTCGGGCGTGCGCGGACAGCACCTGCTCACACCAGTCGGGCGCGACATCGCAGTGGTCCTCGGTGAACGCAACCACGTCACCACGCGCCTCGGCCAAGGCGAGCAACCGCAGCTCGTGCGGACCCCGGTCGGGGAACCGAAGCCAGATCACGTGCCCCGCGGCGGCCGGATCGAGCCCGGCCTCCGATCCGTCGACGACGATGATCTCGATGTCGTCGCACCGAGCCTGCGGCAGGAGCCGCTCGAGGCACCCACGGACCTCGGGCCACCGCTGCGTGCACGTGACGATGACCGACAAGCGCATCGGGAGATTCTGCCAGGGCCGTGTGGAGGCCGTCCGTAGACTGATCTCCCCATGATCGACGTGATCGACTACCGCGCCGGCAACTCGCCCAGCGTCGTCTACGCGTTCGAGCGACTCGGGCTCCCGTGCCGGCTCGTGGCCAAGCCGGAAGAGGTCGCCGAATCGGATCGGCTCGTCCTGCCCGGCGTCGGCGCCGCAGCCGCCACGCTCGACTCGCTGCGCGAATCCGACCTGGTCGACGCGCTCATCCAGCGCGTGCAGCGCGACAAGGTGCCGTTCCTCGGAATCTGCATCGGCCTCCAGGTGCTCTTCGAGCACAGCGAGGAAGGCGACACCGCGTGCCTGGGGTGGCTCCCCGGTCAGGTGCGACGCTTCCCCGGCGGTCAGCGCGTCCCGCAGATCGGCTGGAACCAGGTTCGCGTCACACGGCCGCACCCGGTCACCGCCGGTCTCCCCGATCAGGGGCACTTCTACTTCGTGAACTCGTACTACGCCGACCCGGAGCACCCCGCCCACGCGCTCGGCCGAACGGAGTACGGCGTCGACTTCGCCTCGGTCGTCGCCCGCGACAACATTGTCGCCACGCAGTTCCACGCCGAGAAGAGCGGTCCGCTCGGGCTTCACCTGCTCGCCGAGTTCGCCTCGTGGGACGGGCGATGCTGACCAAACGCCT
>JALZAA010000148.1 GCA_030948625.1 Actinomycetota bacterium | reverse complement strand
CTTCTGGCCCGTTCCCGGCGCCGCGGCCTCGGCCTCGCCAGCTGACGCGCTAGCCGGTAAAGCGCGCCGTCGCCCCGACCGCGGTCGCGGCCGGTGCCTGTTGCGCCGTGCCGGCGACCGAACCCGGTCCTGCACCCCCGCCCGCACCATCGGCCCCGTTGTCGGGCTCAGGCGGCGGAGGTGGCGGAGGCGGCGGCGGAGGCGGGAGCTCGCCGACGAGCACGAAACCGGTGCGCGCGAGCGTGTAGTCCTGGTTGGGCGGGACCGTGAAACCCCTCGCCACGCCCTCGAGGGAGAGCACCGTTCCGAGCGGCACCTGTGCCGGGACGTCGACCGTGACGGTGACGGTGACGGACTTGGTCGTGGGTGGCGGCGGCCCAGGGGGGTTCTCACAGAGGATGGCCTCGGCGAAGAGGATCGACAGCTCTTTCATGTCCGGCGAGAACGTGCTGGAGGTAGAGCCCGGCGGCTCGCTCGTCGTGAACGCCGTGAGCGTGCTCGGGCCGCTCGGGTCCGAGAGCGTGAAGTCGAGCCCGTCGAGGGTGGCGAGGTTGCCGTCGGCGCACGGCGGGACGGGCGAGATCGTGAACGTGATCCCGACCTGCGTCCCCGGCAGCGTGAGTTGGATCGGCGGCTCGACGTTGTACACGATCGGGTCGGCGGCCTGCGCGCCGGCAGTCCCGGTGGACGCGGCGAGCCCGAGAGCGGCGATTCCCGCGACCAGCGAGGCGATTCGCCGGCTCGTTCGAGCTTGCATCCTGCCCCCCCTGCATGGACGCGGCGGTCGCGCCGTGAGCGCATGTCCTGGCACAGAGTGTGACAGCGACCGGGTCTCACCCGCCGGATCCCGGCGGGTGAACCCTGCGAAACCGCTGCTACTCTTGGCATTCGGGCCCCCGCGCCCCCGGAGGGCAGTAGCTCAATTGGCAGAGCACCGGTCTCCAAAACCGGCGGTTGGGGGTTCGAGTCCCTCCTGCCCTGCTCCCACCACGACCCCATAACGAGAGCGCCCGGCACCGAGGCGGTGACGTGAGCAACCGACAGACGAAGCGACTGATGCAGCGCCAGGGCGCCGATCGGGCTCGCGCGCCCGAGCGCAAAGCGCGTCCCCAGGCCGCGCCGCAGCGCGAACGCACGAGCCCCCGCCAGTACCTCGCCGAGGTCAGGGCGGAGTTGCGCAAGGTCGCGTGGCCGACGCGCAAAGAAGTCATCAACTCCACAATCATCGTGCTCATCGCGGTCGTGGTCATGACGTCGCTGATCTTCGGTTACGACTACGCCGCTTCGAAGCTCGTCCTCTTCCTGTTCGACTGATCGACTCACTATGACGACATTTCCCCCCGACGAACCCCAGCGCGACGACGAGACGCCGGCCGAAGAGCGAGCCGAAGAGGAGCAGGCGTCCGTCGACGAGCCGATCCCCGAGACGCCCGCCGAAGATCAGACGACACCGGACGCGCGCCTCGCGGACGAGACTCCCGACGACGCCGAGACGACTCCTCTCGAGGACGCGCGCACGGTCGAAGCCGAGGAAGAGGCGACCGAGGAGGAGCCCGCGGAGCGCGCCGACCTCGCCAGCTCGTCAGAGAGCGACGTCGTCGCCGAAGCGGAGGCGATCCTCTCGGTCGGTCCGACCGACCAGAGCCAGGAGAGCGACGCCGACGCGGCCGAGCCCATGTCGATCCTCGAGTCGGCGCCGGCACCGGCGGAGGAGATCGTCGAGGTCACGCCCGAGCCGTCGTTGGAGGGCGCCGAGCTCGTCGACGTCACCGAGGTCGGCGAAGAGGAAGAAGAAGAAGAAGAGGTTTCGCCGGCCGAGCCCAGCCCGTACGACCGCCCCGGCAACTGGTTCGTCGTCCACACGTACGCCGGCTACGAGAACAAGGTGAAGCAGAACCTCGCCAGCCGCGTCCGGTCGATGAACGTGGAGGATCGCATCTACGAGGTCGTCATCCCGATGGAGGACGTCATCGAGTTCAAGGGCGGGCGCAAGGTCGTCGTGCAGAAGAAGGTGTTCCCCGGCTACCTCCTCGTCCGCCAGGAGCTCGACGACGACTCGTGGTACGTCGTGCGCAACACGCCCGGGGTCACGGGCTTCGTCGGTAGCGGCGCGAAGCCCACGCCGTTGTCGCGGCGCGAAGTCGAGGACATCCTGGGCGTGGGCAAGGTCGAGGGCGCCGAGGTGCCGCAGAAGAAGGCGCGCCCGCGGCTCGAGTTCGAGGTCGGCGAGCAGGTGCGCGTGGTCGCGGGGCCGTTCGCCGACTTCAACGGTGCCATCAGCGAGATCGACGTCGACCGGTCCAAGCTCAAGGTCCTGGTGAACATCTTCGGTCGTGAGACCCCGGTCGAGCTCGAGTTCGGCCAGGTCTCGAAGCTGTAGTGACGACGTAGAGCGGAGCGACGACAGTGGCGAAGAAGAGGTTGGCGGCGGTGGTCAAGATCCAGATCCCGGCCGGGCAGGCGACACCGGCACCGCCGGTGGGCACGGCGCTGGGCCCGCACGGCATCAACATCATGGACTTCTGCAAGGCGTACAACGCGCAGACGGAGTCGCAGCGCGGGATGATCGTCCCAGCTGAGATCTCGATCTTCGAGGACCGGTCGTTCACGTTCGTCACCAAGACGCCGCCGACGGCGTTCCTGTTGAAGCAGGCGGCGGGCGTGGAGAAGGGCGCCCAGAACGCGCGCATGGAGAAGGTCGGGTCCGTCACCAAGGACCAGGTCCGCCAGATCGCGGAGACGAAGATGCCCGACCTCAATGCCGTTGAGCTCGACGACGCCGTGGCCCAGGTCGAGGGCACCGCGCGCTCGATGGGGATCCAGGTGAGCCGATGACCCGCCGAGGCAAGAAGTACGTCGACGCCTCCCGGCGCTTCGACCGCGACCGGCTCTACCCGCCTGCCGAGGCACTCGAGCTCGTCAAGTCGCTGGCGAGCCGGAACTTCGACGAGACCGTGGAGGTCGCGTTCCGGCTGGGGATCGACCCGCGCAAGGCCGATCAGATGATCCGGGGCACTGTGTCGTTGCCGCACGGGACGGGCAAGGACGTGCGCGTGGCCGTGTTCGCGACGGGCGACGCCGCGCGCGAGGCGCAGGAGGCCGGCGCCGACATCGTGGGCGCCGACGACCTCGTGGAGCGCGTGCAAGGCGGGTTCCTCGACTTCGACGTCGCCATCGCCACCCCCGACATGATGAGCAAGGTCGGGCGGCTCGGCCGCGTGTTGGGGCCACGGGGCGTAATGCCGAACCCCAAGACCGGCACGGTTACGACCGACGTGGGCAAGACCGTGAGCGAGTTCAAGGCGGGCAAGGTCGAGTACCGCACGGACCGGCACGGCAACGTGCACGTTCCGATCGGCAAGGTGAGCTTCGACCTCGACGCCCTGATGGCCAACTTCCAGGCCGTGGTCGACGAGATCATGCGCGCCAAACCCGCCGCGGCCAAGGGGGGTCGGTACATCAGGTCCATCGCCGCGTCGTCGACGATGGGGCCGAGCGTGCGGATCGACCCCGCGCTGGCAACCGAATCGGTCAGCACGAGCGCGGCGTAGTACTCTCCTTCTCTTCACAAGTTCATCGCGCCACAGATCTCCGGTCGCGTCAGCGGTAATGGGCTCCCTCCGAGAAGTGGGCCCGCCGGACGAGGCGATTCCCCTCTCGGGTGACCTGACGGGACGTCCTCGCGTGTCTGGGCGTCCCGATTTGTTGTTTTTGGAGAGCAGTGGTCAGACCCGAGAAGACGGCGGTCGTCGAGGAGATCCGATCCAGGCTCGGTGAAGCCGACGCGGCCGTGCTCACGGAGTACCGAGGCCTGGGCGTGCGCGCCCTCGCGGGGTTGCGGGGCGCGCTGCGACCGGTGAACACCGAGTACAAGGTGTTCAAGGTCACCTTGGCGCGACGGGCCGCCGAAGAGGCCGGCCTCACCGACCTCCTGCCGTTGCTCGAAGGCCCGGTCGCGTT
>JALZAA010000142.1 GCA_030948625.1 Actinomycetota bacterium | reverse complement strand
AGCAGATGGAGCTCGACGCGGTGGAGTTCTGCAGGATCCTTTCGGGCCGGGCGCAGGGCACCGGCCTCCTCAACACGGAGGTGCCGTTCTGATGGAAACACGAGTCGACGAGATTGCCGACGACATCTACCGCTTGTCGACGTTCGTGCCCGAGATCGCTGCGCCGGCGGGGTTCACGTTCAACCAGTTCATCGTGAAGGCGGGCGAGCCGCTGCTGTTTCATTGCGGCCCGCGCCAGATGTTCCCGCTCGTCTCGGAGGCGGCGGCCAAGGTCATCCCGCTCGAGTCATTGCGGTGGATCACCTTCGGGCACGTCGAGTCGGACGAGTGCGGCTCGATGAACCAATGGCTCGCCGCCGCGCCCAATGCCGAGATCGCGCACGGCGAGATCGGGTGCCTCGTGTCGCTCAACGACATGGCCGACCGGCCGCCGCGCGCTCTCGCGGACGGTGAAGTCGTCGACCTGGGTGGAAAGCGGGTGCGTCATCTGGACACGCCTCACGTGCCCCACAACTGGGAAGCGCGCGTGTTGTACGAAGAGACGACGAGCACGCTGCTCGGCGGCGACATCGGCGAGCACACCGGCAACGGCCCACCGGTGACCGGCGGCGACGTCGTCGGGCCTGCGATCGAGGGCGAGGAGATGTTCCTGGCCTCCAGCCTGACAACCGCTCTGGCGCCGACGATCCGCAAGCTCGCCGAGCTGCAACCGTCGACACTGGCGATCATGCACGGCTCGTCGTACTCGGGCGACGGCGCCGCCACACTGAACGCGCTGGCCGACTACTACGCCGACCGGGTCGCCTCCGCCGGCGCGTAGCGCTCCCTACAACGAAGCCACGAGCTCCGACGTGACCTCGGCGAGCGACGGCACGACCACGGCCGCCGTCGCAAGCGCGTCATCGGTTGGCGGGAAATGGTGGTTCGGCACCGCGATGGTGCGCATGCCGGCGGCCACGGCCGACTGGATCCCGTTCGTGGAGTCCTCGATCGCGACGCAGCCCTTCGGGTCGACGCCGAGGCCGCGTGCGACCGTGAGGTACACGTCGGGCGCCGGCTTGCCCCGGTCCACCTCCTCCGACGACACCACGACCGCGAAGCACGGCGCCAACCCGCTGCGCTCCAGGACGAGTTCGATGATCGGCCGGTTCGACGACGACGCCAACCCGAGCGGCGAGTGGGCCGCGAGCTCGCGCACGGTCTCGACGGCATGCGGGAGCAGCGGGAGGCCCTGCTCGTAGATCGACATCACCCGGCGCACGACCTCGTCGTTGATCGCGGCGGGTTCCATCGGCACGCCGAGGCGGTCGTGCATGTACCGCGACCACTCCTTCGAGCTCATTCCCATCATGTCGGCGGTCGCGTGCTCGTGCCACGTGCCGCCGCGTTCGCGGACCAGCTGCTCACGGGCCGCGTTCCACACCTGCTCCGAGTCGATCAGCACGCCGTCGAGGTCGAACACCACGGCCGCGGGTGGCGGCATTGGGCGACCCTACCGCCGCGCGTGTCAGCATCTACCCGTGCCCACCGACGACGTCGACGCCATTCGCTCGCTGATTCACGAGTACGCGGAGCGGATCGATACCGGTGACCTCGACGGCTTGGCCGCGCTCTTCACCGACGCCACGTGGGGCTCGCCCGGGCGCGGGAAGCCGCTATGCGGCGCGGAGCAGGTGCGCCGTGGCTACGACGGCGTGATCCTGTACGACGGGACGCCGAGTACGAAGCACGTGATCAGCAACGTGACGATCGACCTCACCGGACACGACGCGGCCGCAGCGCGCTCGTACTTCACGGTGCTCCAGGCGCGGCCGGACTTCCCGCTCCAGCCGATCATCGCCGGCCGCTACCACGACCGGTTCGAGCGCGTCGACGGCCGGTGGCGATTCGCCGACCGCCAGATCATCCCCGACCTGATCGGCGATCTCACGCACCACCTACGCGACGCGTCCAGCGTCGAGACTCATGAGTAGCGAGGCTCGAGCCTCGATGCGGCAATGGTCGCCGCGTCTCGCCGAGGTCTCGCGCCGGCTGCGATCGCGCGCCGACGCCATCCTCGGCGCGGTGTGGTTCATGCCCCAGGACGACGTGCCGAGCCTGGCGGCGCGCGTCGCGTG
>JALZAA010000123.1 GCA_030948625.1 Actinomycetota bacterium | reverse complement strand
GACCCGAACAATCCTGCGTGCACGAACGCGTCGTCGCCCGACGTCATGGGCTATCACACGCGCAGCGACATCCCGAACTACTGGTCGTACGCCGACGACTACGTGCTCCAGGACCACATGTTCGAGCCCAACGCATCCTGGAGCCTGCCCGAGCACCTTTTCCAGGTGTCGGAGTGGTCGGCGAGATGCGCGGATCACGATCCGGCGAGCTGTCAGAACGCGCTCCAGGCGCCGGGCTTCCCGCCCGACTTCCGTGCCGGCGGGATGAACGGTCAACGCCAACCGGGCCAGCCGCCGATCTACGCATGGACCGACCTCACGTACCTCCTGCACCAAAACCAGGTTTCGTGGGGCTACTACGTCGTGGCCGGCACCGAGCCCGACTGCCAGAACGACGCCGAAGTGTCGTGTGGTCCGGTCCGCCAGAACTCGTCGACGCCGGGAATCTGGAACCCGCTGCCGTACTTCGACACCGTCCAGGCCGACGGCGAGCTGGGCAACATCCAGTCCGTCGACAACTTCTATGCCTCCGCCAAAGCCGGCCAGCTGCCTGCAGTGTCGTGGGTCGTACCGTCGGGCGCGGTGAGCGAGCACCCGCCCGGGCCCGTGAGCTTCGGGCAGTCGTACGTGACGAGCCTCGTGAACGCGGTGATGAGCAGCCCGGACTGGAGCTCCACCGCGATCTTCGTCTCGTGGGACGACTGGGGTGGCTTCTACGACCACGTCCAGGCGCCGAAGGTCGACGTCAACGGCTACGGGCTGCGCGTGCCCGGCCTCGTGATCAGCCCGTACGCCAAGCACGGCTACATCGATCACCAGACGCTGTCGTTCGACGCCTACGACAAGTTCATCGAGGACGCCTTCCTGCACGGCCAGCGCCTCGACCCCGCCACCGACGGCCGGCCCGACCCGCGCCCGGACGTGCGGGAGAACGCGAAGGCGCTCGGGGACGTCACGCGCGAGTTCGACTTCAACCAGAAGCCCCGCAAGCCGCACCTCCTCCCCGTGCACCCGAAGACCACACTGACCGGTACGCCGGGGAGGTAGCACCGCCTGCGCGCAATCTGGCGGCGGAAGGCGTACGTTGTCCGCATGCTCGGAACGGTCAGCCTCACCGCGATCCTTCTCGTGGTGCTCCTCTTCGTTCTGCTCTTCGGATCGTCACAAGTCCCCAAGATCTTTCGCGCGGTGGGCGGCCTCGGGCGTGACTACCGGCGCGGGAAGAAGGACAACCCGAGCGACTCCGGTTGAGGGCGCGCGGCCCCTGGCTCGCGATGGGCGGCATCGCCGTCGTGACCTTCGTCCTGCTCGCAGGCCTCGGCGTGCAGGCGACCGACGAGGCGTGGTTCCTCTCGGTGACAGCCCGTCTCGCCCGCGGGGATGTCCTGTACCGGGACGTGTACTCGGTCACGACGCCCGTTGCGTTCTGGCTCAGCCTCGGCGCGGTCAAGGTCGCCGGGACGCAGCTGCTCGTCATTCGGGCACTGAACGTCGCATCCTTCGTCGTGACGATCGAGCTGCTGCGACGGATGGTCGCACGCCGTGGTGTCGGTGGCGCCGGCCAGGCGCTGCTCATCGCCGTGATCTGGATACTCGGTTCACCCGTCTCCCACCGGGTCGCGCTCTATTCGGGCCTCGCCATCACGTTGACCGTCGCAGCCTGGTACTGCCTCGACAGCCCAGGCCCGAGCAGATCCCGAGGGCGCCTCGCACTCGTCGGCGTGCTCGCGGGACTGGCGTTTCAGACCAAGCCCAACATCGGTGGACTCGCGCTCGTCGCGATCGCGCTCGTCTTGGCGGTGGAGCAACGGCACGCCCCGGATGGGCGGGGTCGCCTGCACGACGTCGCCGTCGTGGCCGCCGGCTTCGGGGTTGCTGCGGGCGCCGTACTGGCAACGGTCGCGGCCACGGGCGGGCTTCGCGGCTACATCGACTACGTCTTTCTCAACAAGGGCAGCTACCTCGACGCCGGCGTGTCGTACTTCAACCAGATCGGCGACGCCGCACGACTTGCGGCCAGGTCAGGAGCATCGATCGCCGCGCGCGTGCTCACCATGACGATCCTCGTGCCGATCGTGGCAGTCGCCGCGCTCGTCGTCGCGTTCGTACGGGCGCGACCGCGCGTTCGCGTGCTCGAACCCGCTGCCTTCACCGTCGTCGGTCTCGTCGCCCTCTATCCCCGCGTGACGCCCACCCACATCACCGCGGCCACGCCGCTCCTCCTCGCCGGCGCGTTCCTGACCTGGCAGAGCGCTCGAAGCGGCGCGCCTCGGAGGGCCTGGCCCAAGCCCGCGATCGGTCTCGCGGCCGCGGTGCTCGCGCTCGCCTTCGGCGCGGTCGTCGTCCGGTCTGTCGACGGCTTGACCGGCGACCACGGCCCGGTGCGCCACTTCGCCGGGGTCCCGATGAACGCGCGTCGGGCTGCGAGACTTCGTTCGGAGCTCGGCCACCTGCGGGCGGCGACGGGCGGGAACGTCTTCATCGTCAGGCCCGATGCCGGGGAGCTCTACCTCATCGGCGACCTCACCGATCCGACACCCTTCGACATCCCGGAACAGACCGACTTCGGGCCCAACGACGAGGACGACGCCATCCGCGTCATCGAACGCAACCCTGTCCGGTTCGTGTGCCTGGACCCCGACGCTGGGCACCCGAACCGTCGCCGACCCCTCCTCAGCCCGCTGAAGCTGGAGCGTTACGTGCGCCGGCACTTCGAGGCCACGGCCGATTTCGGTGTGTGCCGGCTCTACGAGAGGAGAAGCGCCTGACGGGATCGCCCGGCTCACAGTGATTTCATGTTCCATCCTTCAGCGTCTCCCTCGTGGATCCACACGGGGCCTTCGATGAGCCGCTCGCGTCTTCGTTCGCCGGGCGCCGCTGCCTCGTCACCGGCGGTCTCGGGTTCGTCGGGTCGAATCTCGCCCGAGCGCTCGCGAAGGCCGGCGCCGAGGTCGTCGTGGTCGACGCGCTCGTGCCGACCCACGGCGCCAACCCGCACAACCTCGATGAGCTGGACGTCAGGACCTTCCCCGTCGAGGTGATCCGAGCCGATATCGGTGACGACCCGGCGGTGGGGGAGGCGGCGGCGCGGGCCGAGCTGGTCTTCAACCTCGCCGGGCAGGTGAGCCACGTCGACTCGATGGCGCGGCCGCTGTTCGACCTCCAGATGAACACGACGAGCCAGCTGGGGTTCTTGGAGATA
>JALZAA010000114.1 GCA_030948625.1 Actinomycetota bacterium | reverse complement strand
CGAAGTAGTTGAGGCCCAAGTCGCCGTACCGCTGTTGGGCCTCCGGCGCGAAGTAGACGCCCGCCGCGATCGGCTCGACGAGGTTGCGCAGAAGCCGTGCCGTTGCGTGGAGATCAGTGCCCACCGTACCCCCCTAATGGTCGTTTCGTGCCGGTCGTGTCGCCGCCGCGATCACCGGCGGATCACCCGGTTCCGGAGCGTACCGATCCCGGAGATGGTGATCTCGACGACGTCGCCGTCCTCCAGCCAGCGTTGCGGGTTGCGCGCCATGCCCACCCCGCCCGGAGTGCCCGTGATGATCACGTCGCCGGGCTCCAGGGTGATCCCACGCGAGAGGTGCGCGATCAGCTTCGGGATGCCGAACACGAGCTGTTCGGTGTTCGAGGACTGCAACAGCTCGCCGCTCACACGCGTCTCGATGTCGAGGTGGTCGAGGTCCAGCTCGTCGGGCGTTACGAGGATCGGGCCGAGCGGGCAGAACGTGTCGAACGACTTCGACCACGACCACTGCCCGGTCGTGAACTGGTGGTCGCGGGCGCTCACGTCGTGCGCGCACGTGACGCCCTCCACGACCTCGAGGGCTTCGTCCTCCGGAATGTCGCGCGCGCGGCGCCCGATGACGACGGCGAGCTCGCCCTCGTAGTCGGGTTGCGTGACGTGCGGCGGGATCATGATGTCGGCGCCGTGGCCGACAACGGCGCCGTTGGGCTTCACGAACACGACGGGCTCAGGTGGCAGCGGCGCACCGGTCTCGGCAGCGTGGTCGCGGTAGTTGAGCCCGATGCCCCAGACCATGCGCGGCCGATCCACCGGGGGGTCCAGGTGCGTGCTGGCGACGATCGCGGCAGTGTCGCCGGCGTCGATGACCTGCCTCTTACCGTCGCTCCAGATCCAGCGCACACCCGGCTCCTTTGGTCGCCGTCGCGGGGATCCTAAATGCCGGGCCGCGGCCTGACCGCTGTCTGACACACTCGACGCGGCGACGGCGACAAAGGAGAAAAGTGCCCTCCTCCGACGGGGACGTGCTGCGCGCTCGCGGGCTCGTCAAGCAGTACAAGCGCATTCGTGCCGTCGACGGTGTTGACGTGACGGTCGGCGCCGGTGAGCGCGTCGCGCTCCTTGGTCCCAACGGTGCCGGCAAGACCACGACCCTGCTGATGCTGCTCGGCGTGGTGACGCCGGACGATGGCTGGGTCGAGATCGCAGGCCACCGGCTGCCCCGTCACCGCAGCGCCGCCGCCGCTCACGTGGGCTTCGCCGCCGGATACCTCCCGTTGCCGGAGCGGCTGCGGGTGCGCGAGTTCCTGCGCCTGTTCGGACAGCTCTACGGGCTGCACGACCCGAAGCCGCAGATCGACGCGGGCCTGGAGCGCTTCGGCATCACGCGTCTGGCCGACGCCATGGGCAACGAGCTGTCGTCGGGTCAGCGCACGCTGATCGGCGTTGTGAAGGCGGCGCTGCACTCGCCCGCGCTCCTCATCCTCGATGAGCCCACCGCCTCGCTCGACCCGGACGTCGCCCTGAAGGTGCGCACCGGTCTCAACCAGCTGTGTAGCGACAACGGCACCGCCCTCCTGGTGACCAGCCACAACATGGTCGAGGTCGAGCGGATGTGCGATCGCGTCGTATTCATCTCGCGGGGACACGTCGTCGCCGACGGCCGCCCCGGCGAAGTCGCGGCGCGATTCGGACGCGACGACCTGGAAGGCGTGTTCCTGCACCTCGCCGAGGAGCCTCAGGAGCACCGCCACGAGCGGCGTCGACCGCGCGTGCGAAGAAGGAGCGGGGCGTGAGCTGGCTGCGCATCCGGGCTGTGGCGCGCCGGCACGCGTACGTGTTGCAGCGCGCGCCGCAGCGCTGGTTCGACGTCATCATCTGGCCCGTCGTCGACGCCGTGATGTTCGGCGCCATCGGCGTCTACTTCGCGCGCCAGTCGGGCGCCGGCGCCAAGGGTGCGGGGTTCCTCCTTGCCGGCATCCTTCTCTTCCACGTCGTGTTCCAGGCCGAGGTCAGCCTGGCGACCGGCTTCATGGAGGAGACGTGGTCGCGCAACCTGCTCAACCTGCTCGTCACGCCGCTGCGCGAGAGCGAGTACGTCGCCGGCGTAGTGCTCTTCGGGTTGGCGAAGCTGGCTATGGGCGTGAGCACCGTCGGCTTCGTGGCGCTCGCGCTGTTCGCGTTCAACGTCACCGACATCGGCTTGGCGTTGGTGCCCATCGTCGCGCTGTTGCTTGTGGTCGGCTGGGCCGTCGGGTTGATCGTGATCGGGCTGATCCTGCGCGTCGGGCAGGGCGCCGAAATCCTGGCGTGGGGCCTGCTGGCCATGCTGATGCCGCTGTCGGGCATCTTCTATCCGGTCAGCGCGCTCCCCGGGTTGCTGCAGCCGCTGGGCACGGCCCTGCCCACGACGCACATCTTCGTGGCGGCGCGCGCCGTGCTCGAAGGCAACGCGCTCCCGTGGGACGAGCTCGCCATCGCCGCTGCCGGCACCGCCGTGCTCGCGGTTGGCTCGGTCTGGTTCGTGGTGCGAATGCTCGCCGTGTTCCGCAACCGCGGCTACATCAGTCGCCACGTGTGACGGTTCTCGCGGTTGCGGGTCTGACTCAGCCGCGCAGCGCGGGGATCGAGGAGCGGTCGGCCTGCTCGAGCGCCTCGCTGACGAGGCTCTTGACCATCTCGCCCATGTGCTCGAAGCCTTCGCCGAGCGTCTTGCCCATGCGGTATCGGGCCGCGATGCCCTCGACGATGATCGCGAGCTTGTAGAAGGCGAAGACGACGTAGAAGTCGAGATTGTCGACGTTGCGTCCCGTTTCCTTCGCGTACAGGTCGACGATCTCGTCGCGGCTGGCGAAGCCGGCTTGCTGCTCGATGGCCTGCCCCGTGGCGATGATCTGGGCTTCGGATTGACCCCAGTAGAGGAGGAACAGGCCGACGTCGGCAAGGGGGTCGCCGAGCGTCGACATCTCCCAGTCGAGCACGGCGGCGATGCGACCCGGATCGTCCGGCGCGAGCATCGTGTTGTCGAGCCGGTAGTCGCCGTGCACGATCGTGGGCGGGCCCGATTCGGGCAGCGCGTTGCGCAGCCGCCGCGCGACCTCGTCGATGTCGGGCAGCTCGTCGGCCTTCGAACGCTCCCACTGCTGGTTCCACCGCCGCAGCTGGCGTTCCATGAACCCGTCGGGGTGCCCGAACTCGCCGAGGCCGACGGCGTCGTAGTCGACGGCGTGGATGCGGCCGAGGACGTCGACCAGCTCGCGGGAGCATGCCGCCGCTTCCTCGCGCGTGAGCGTCGCCATCTCGTCGCCCGTGCGCAGGATCCGACCGTGGACGCGCTCCATCACATAGAAGGGCGCCCCATTCACGTCGTTGTCCTCGCACAGCGCGTACGTCTGCGGGACCGGGACATCGGTGTCGGCGAGCGCTGTGATCACCCGGTATTCGCGCACCATGTCGTGCGCGGTCGGGAGCACGTGACCGAGCGGGGGACGGCGCAGCACCCACTCGTGCTCGCCGTCGGTGATCCCGTAGGTGAGGTTCGACCGCCCGCCGGCGATGAGCTCGGCGGAAAGCGCTCGCCCGTCGGCTTCGTCGACATGGTCGGCGAAGAAACCGCGCAACGACTCGAGATCGACGCCTTCGGGACCCCCCGTGGTCACGCGCCGCAGCCTACGGTGCTGATGTCAGCGTCGCCGCAGAGCCGGAGCCCTGCGACGGCGGCAAGCAGGGGATTTGGAGTTCGCCTCGCGGTGCTCAGGCGACGCGCGGGGCGCGGGGCTTGACCGGGTTGCCGGCGCCCTTGGGGTAGCGAGCGACCCGACCGACGGGCATGTCCACCCGGAACCCGGCGGCGGCGCGCTCCTCCTCGGACTCGCCGCCCCAGTAGCCGTACTCGCGATTCTGGCGAGCCCAGTCACGGCACTCCCGCATCACGGGACACTTCGTGCAGACGGCGCGTGCGTTGGCCTCGCGCACGACGCGCGACTCGGGCCGCTCTCCGGCGGGCGCGAAGAACAGTTCGGTGCGACCCTGACAGGCCGCCTCCCCCGTCCACGCGAGTGGCCCGGTGAAGAGCAAGTTCGAGATTGTCTCTACGGCCGCCACGGCCGCCTCCATGAACGGTCGACCAAATTCAACTTTGAACAACTCGAGGGGAGACTCTGGGGAGCCGGTGGGGGGCTACCGACCCCCCGAGTCGTCCTGACACCATCCTGAACGCTGGCCTCTGATCTGTCCAACAGGTAGGATTGATGGGATTCATCAGTCTTACCGATGGTAATTCCTGGAGGCCCCGGGTGGAGCTCAGGCACCTCGACACGCTGCTGGCGATCGCCGACGAGGGATCGTTCACCGCGGCCGCCGACGCCCTGTCGACGGTCCAGTCCAACGTCTCCGAGCAGGTCCGTCAGCTCGAGGAGGAGCTCGGCGCCGAGCTGCTCGTCCGGGGCCGGCGCGGGGCGACGCCGACCGAGTGCGGCGTGGCCGTCCTCGATCGGGCGCGCCGGGTGCGCCGTGAGCTCGAGTCGATGCGTGACGACCTGTCGATGCTCCAGGGCCTGCGCACCGGGCACGCCAGCCTGGGCATCGTCGGGACGGCGAGCCGGTGGATGGTCCCCGCGCTCGTGGCCGATCTGCGCGCCGAGGCGCCCGGGGTGCAGCTGCGGATCAACGAGGGGGCGTCGGAGCGGTTGGCGTCCGAAGTGCTCGCCGGCGAGCTTGCGCAGGCGATCGTCACCGAGCCGGTGACCTCCCCTCGGCTCGCGATGGAGCACCTGCTCGACGAGTCGCTCGTGGGCCTGGCGCCCGCCGGCTCGGACCTCGGGCCCGAGCCCGTACCGCTGGCGCGGCTGGCCGAGCTGCCGATCATCCTGCCGCCGGTCGGGAACCCGCTCCGGCGCGAAGTCGACGACGCTGCCGCGCACGTCGGCCTGAGTCTCTCGGTGCCCGTCGAGATCGAGGGCATCAGGCTGATCGCCGACATGGTCGCCGCCGGCGGCGGCGCCTCAGTGCTGCCGGAGACGGCGATCCCGCCCGAGCTCGCGCCGGTTCGGCGCGTGGCATTGCGGGGCGTTCCGCCGCGCCGCCTCGGCCTCATCAGCGCGCGCGAGTCGTACCTGTCGCTCGCCGACCGGGCCGTGCGCGACGGGGTGCGCCGGCTGGTGGCGCGCCATGACCAGGAGCACGCGACGCCGGCGGCCGTCGGGCGCGCCGCGGGATAGCACTGCCAACGACCGACGAGGAGGAACACACGTGGCCGACCAGCCGAAGCCGCCGCAACGACCGCCGGGCCGGCAAAACCAGAACCGGCTCATCGTTGCGTTGATCATCGCGGCGTTCATCCTGGTGTTCGCACTCCAGAATCGCGATCGGACGCGCGTCAGCTTCCTTTTCTTCCACTGGGACGGCCGTGTCGTGTACGTGATCATCGTCTCCGCGCTCGCCGGAGCCCTTGCGACATGGCTCGTGCAACGCGCCCGACGGAAGGCTCGCGGCAGGGAAACGCCGTAGGCAGCGCTCTGCGTCAGCCGGCGAACCAGAGTCGCTCGGCGTTGTCGTGAGCCATGAGTTCGCGAGTCTTTGGCTGCAACGCCTCGAGAAGCGGGTCGAAGCGCCGGACGCTGTCTTCGAAGCCGTCGAAGTCTCCGACCGTGTCGGTCCCGAGCACGAATCGTTCCGGGTTCCGGTCCAGCACGTCGACCCATTCCGGGACGGGCTTGCCGTCGGGGCACACGGCGCGGTCGAACAGCACCCATGACAGATCAAAGTGGAGCTTGTCGTAACGGCTCGTCAGCTCCGTGACGACATCCGTGTATCCGTGGGGGTCGAGCCGGCGGTCGGCCCCGACGTGGCACCAGACGACGGTTGTGTGCGGATGGCGGTCGAGCGCTTCGGTCAGCTCCACCATGTACTCCCGGTCGCGCGGGCGCCCGGGCGCGCTCAGGTCCTGATGGACCGACACGGGGCAGTCGTGTTCGCGACAGAACTCGAACACGTCGTCGAGCGCAGGATGATTGATCCGGGCGGGCTCTCCGTACGTGAGGTTGGTGAGGTCATCGTGGCGAAGCAGGAGCTCTCCCACCCCGCGCCAGAACGGATACTTCTTCCACATCCGCTCGACGTCAGGGATTGCGAGCCGGTCCGTGGGGTCGATGCCGCAGACGAGCGGCGCCAGGCGACGCTGATCCTCGGGCGAAAGGTCGACGACGAGATCGGCGACCAGCTGGTCGGTGAGCGAGAAGTGGATGCATGGAGCGTTGTCGTCGAGGTAGTACCCCGGCTTCCTCGGCTCGAACGCCGGCCATATCTTCTTAACTGCCATCCCGAACACGACCGCGCCATCGACGCCGGCACGATCGAGCGCCGCGATGACGTCAGCTCCTGACGGCCCGCGCTGGAGGAAGTCCACCACGTGGATGTGGCTGTCGATCATCGCCGCGCCCTCGCCCGCGGCTCGAGGAGGAGTCGGGTACCGGCGACGATCCGTTCGCCTGCGGGACCGTCCTCCGCGACATCGGCCTCGAGGCGGTCGACTCCGGGCGGCCGACCGGGGCGGTGCTCGAGCTTCACGCGAGCGCCACCTGGCCAGGCCAACTCGAACCAGCCCTCGCCGCCCGCGACCTCGTCGCCTTGCAGCAAGCCGGCGAAGAACCCGAGCGTTGCGGTGATCGACGGCGTGCCGATGACGACGCGGCGGAGGAAGGCGTCAGCCCCGCCACGCGGCGGGGGATCCGGCCACCAGCGCGGATGCCCGCTGGCGCCCTGCGCCCGGACTCTTGTGATCTGCTCGGCAAGCGTCCCCCAGTTCCCGTGAGACTCGGCCAGCTGCACCACGGTGCCGTGCGCCTCCCTCGGGTGCAGGAACGCTTCCTTCCATTCCGGGTCCGAGAGGTTGATGTTGACGGGCTGATAGCCGGCGGCGCGGACGCGCTCCAGCGCGGCAAGGAGGTCGTCGACCTTGAACGTCAGATGATGAGGTCCGGCCCCGTGGCGCGTCACGAACCGCTCGAGGAAGTCGTTCTTCTCGGGTTCCCAGGGCTCGAGCAGCTCGATGTTCATGCCGTCGGTTGCGTCGCCGAGCCGCACCTGCATGGGCCGGAAGCCGATGCTGTGGCCACCGAACAGCACGGTCCCGCCGAGCTCACCGACGAGGATGTCGAGGGCGTCGCGAACATCGCGCGTCGCCAGCGCTACATGATCGAGATCCATCCGCATGACCCGGTTAGGGAGTGGCCGGCACCGGTGGGCCTTGGCCGGCGCGGGTCAGCTGACGAGCGATCAGGTAGCCGAGGCCGAGCACGGCGAAGCCACCGACCGCGTCGAGAAAGTAGTGGTTCCCGGTGAGGACGATGGCCGTGACGGTTCCGACCGGATACAGGATGAAGGCCACCTTCGTCCAACGCCGCCTGACGCGGGGCACCATCGCCGCCGTGCACCACAGCGCCCATGCGCAATGCACACTGGGCATCGCCGCGTACTGGTTGGAGATCTTGCTCACCGCCCCGGAGTTGAAGGACCAGAACGTGGGGTACTGCGCCAGCGTGTCCTCGAAGCCGTAGCTCGGCGGAAGCAGGCGTGGCGGCATCAGTGGCCAGAGGACGAAGCCGATGAGCGCGAGCCCGGTCGTCAAGGCGAGCGTGTTGCGCCACAGCGGGAAGTCGTCGCTCCACTTGCGGAACAAATAGATCCCGACACCCGCCGTGACGACGAAGTGCAGCGACCCGTAGAAGTAATTGCACGCAATGATGATCGGCCTGAAATGGAGCGCCCACTGCTGCAGGACCTGCTCGTGGTTGATGCCGAGGAACTCCTGGATGCGGATGATCGCCTTGGCGTGCGTGAACGCTTCGGCTGTGCTGCCCTCGTTGGCGTTCCGGATCGCCGAGTACACGACGTAGAACGCGATGATGGCCAGGATCTCGAGCCACCAGTAGATGTAGTGGCCGTCGCGTAGCCGGCGGCCACCAGGCAGCCTCGGAAGGACGCGGCCCGCCGGCCGCTCGAGGATGCTCACGAGGTGGAGGTGTCGCGACCAGACTCAGCGTTCGAGCGTGCGCGGTTGCCTACCGCGAATGCGGGCGCGCCGAGCAGGCTCACGACGAGCAACATCCCGTACCAGAAGAGCCCGAGCGCGAGGGCGCTCGAGGTCGACACGCCGAGCGGGTGGAGGAGGAGGACGAGCATGCCCTCGCGTACGCCGAACCCGCTCACCGACAGCGGGATCGTCTGTGCCATCGCCACGGCGGGGATGAACGCGAGGATGGCCGCGTTCGGGACCGAGATGTCGAGCGCCTGCGCCGCGCAGTAAACGGCCGCGACGACCGCCAGCTGATAGATGAGCGCCGCGCCGACGATGCCGAAGGTGGCGCGTGGCTGGTGCCGGAGCCGATTGATGCCAATGTGCACGGCACCGATGAACCGCATCCAGTTGTCGCGTTCCGCGAATCGACCGGCGAGCCGCGGATGACCGACGACCACCAGGATCACGCCCAGCAGCAGCAGGGTGCCGCCGGCGATGGCGATCGCGATCCACGCCGAGTTGTTGTCCAGGAGCGAGGGCCGGATCACGAACCCGAGGAAGACGAGGAGGGGGAGCGCGATGAACCCCGTGAGCCGTTCGAGCACCACGGCGGCGAAGGCCACACTGCCGGACCCTGCCACCGTCGAGGTCCGGCTGACGCGCACGACGTCGCCGCCGACGGTCGACGGCAGCACGTTGCCGACGAACTGCCCCGCGAAGTAGTGCCCGGTGAGCGTACGGAGTGGCACGCGGACGCCGAACACGTCGAGGACCCGTTGCCAGCGCCACGCCGACAGCACGATGCCGAGACCCGTGATGATCAAGCCGGCGGCAAGGAATGCGACGGTCGAGAGATGGCGTCGCTCGGGGAGGAGGTCCTCGGGGTGGATCCTCGAGATCAGGACCGCGAGCAGCACCGCGCTGACCAGGACGCGCAACCACAGCCCGAGCGATTGCCGTCGCGATGGCCCCGCAGTGTCAGTCACGGCCATCGACGTAGCCTACAAGCGCCTCCTGGTCGGGTGTCCGACGTGGGCGACCATGGAGGCAGCATTGCGAGAGGGGGAGTTTCATGCGGGTGACGATGGACGACGGCGTGGCGCTCGAGGTCACCGATTCGGGAAGCGGACCGGCGCTGCTGCTCGTCCACGGCTTTGGAGGCGCGAAAGAGGACTTTGCCGACCACGTCGACGCGCTTGCCTCGCGCTACCGAGTCGTGACGTTCGACCTCCGGGGTCACGGCGAGAGTGACTGTCCGTCCGACATCGATGCCTATTCGCTCGATCGGATGGCTACGGACGTGATCGGTGTCGCCGACGCGCTCGGCATCGACACGTTCCGACTGCTCGGCCACTCGATGGGCGGGATGGTGGCGCGGCGTGTCGTGCTCGCGCAGCCCGGGCGCGTCGACGCGCTGGTCCTGATGGACACGTCGCCGGGACCCATCGCGAACATCGACCACGACGCCATGGAAGCGGCGGCGACCGTCATGCTCGATGAGGGCAAAGAGGTGCTCAAGCCGCTGCTCGACGCGGCGGCGACGCTCGCGACGCCCGCGTACGAGCGGCTGATCGCCGAACGGCCCGGCTTCCGGCAGTTCGAGGATCGGAAATGGGAAGCACTCTCCGGGGTCATGTGGGCTGCGATGGCGCGCCAGATGGCCCGGCAACCCGATCAACTCGCACTGCTCGCCGGCGTGCGCTGCCCAACCCTCGTGATCGTGGGCGAGCAGGACGCTTCGTTCGTCGACGGCTCGCGCCAGATGGCGGCCACCATTCCCGGCGCCGAGCTCGTTGTCGTTCCCGGTGCCGGGCACTCGCCGCAGTTCGAGAACCCCGGCGTGTGGCTCGATGCGATCGAAAGCTTCCTCGCCGGCGTGGAACGCGCCACGGCTGCATGACCGAACGGCTCGAAGCCGACGGCGGCCGGCTCGCCGCCGAGACCCTGCGGCGCCACGACGTCGACACGCTGTTCACGCTGTCGGGTGGCCATCTGTTCCCGCTCTACGACGGCTGCGTGAAGTCGGGCATCCGACTCGTCGACACGCGGCACGAGCAGACTGCTGCATTCGCGGCGGAGGGTTGGGCGAAGGTGACGCGCCGCCCGGGCGTTGCGGCGCTGACAGCCGGCCCCGGTGTGACCAACGGCGTGAGCGCGATCACGTCCGCGTACCTCAACGGTTCGCCGGTGCTGGTGATCGGCGGACGCGCGCCGCAGGGCCGGTGGGGCGCAGGGTCGCTGCAGGAGCTCGACCACGTCCCCATCGTGGCGCCGATCACGAAAGAGGCCGTGACCGCGTTGTCGTCCGAGCAGATCCCGAGTCTTGTGGACTCGGCCTTGCGCGCCGCGTGCACGCCGCACCGCGGTCCCGCGTTCGTCGACGTGCCCCTCGACGCGTGGGGCACGAGCGCGGTCGTGCTGCCGGACCCGCCTCGCGCCGACGACCTCGCGGGGGCCGCGCCCGATCCCGACGCGGTGGCGACCGTTGCCAAGCTCGTGCGCGAAGCCGAGCGGCCGGCGTTGATGGTCGGCGCCGACGTGTTCTGGGCCCGTGCCGAGGACTCGCTCCAGGCGTTCGCCGAGACCGCTGGGCTTCCGACGTTTGCCAACGGGCTCGGTCGCGGGCTACTCCCGGCCGATCACCCCCTGTCGTTCTCGCGCGTGCGTCGGACGGCGTTCGGCCAGGCAGACCTTGTCGTGGTTGCGGGGAGTCCGCTCGACTTCCGCTTGGGCTTCGGCCGGTTCGGCGACGCCCGCGTCGTCCATCTCGCCGACTCGCCGGGCGGTGTAGCGCGCCATGTCGATCTGGTCGGGGGCGTCGGCGGAGATCTGGCGCGGACGCTGGCGGCGCTCGCCGACGCCGCGCCGGGCTCGGCCGCCACAGCGGGGCGGGACGCGTGGGTGACGCAGCTGCGGGAAGAGGAGCAGGCGCGGCGCGTCAGAGAGATGGACGACCTCGAGAGCGGCGCATCACCGATCAAGCCCACCCGCGTGTACGGCGAGCTCCGCCGGCGGCTCGGGCGCGACGCGATCGTCATCGGCGACGGCGGTGATTTCGTGTCGTACGCGGGCAAGTACGTCGACACGTACGAGCCGGGCGGTTTTCTGGATCCCGGGCCCTACGGCTGCCTCGGGACGGGCTCGGGCTACGCCCTCGCGGCCGCGCTCGCGCATCCGGACCGGCAGGTCGTCGTGATGTGGGGGGACGGCGCACTCGGGTTCTCGCTCGGCGACCTCGACACACTCGTGCGCTTCGGTGCCGACGTCGTCGGCGTCGTCGGCAACAACGGCATCTGGGGGCTCGAGAAGCACCCGATGCAGCTCATCTACGGATACGACGTGGCGGCCGAGCTGCGGCCGGGCACTCGTTATGACGAGGTGATGACGGCCTTGGGCGGCCACGGCGAGCTCGTCACCGAGCCGGACGAGATCGGGCCCGCACTCGACCGGGCGTTCGCGACACCGGGGCCATCACTCGTGAACGTCCTCACCGATCCCGCCGACGCCTATCCGCGTTCGAGCAATTTGGCCTGACTGTCGCCGTCGCAAGCTCCGGCTCCTGCGACGACGGCGGCAATGCCGCCGTCGCCGCGGCTTGATTGGGTCGATACGAAGCCGAATTGTCCTCCGCACGGGCGCCATGTGCCGTCGATCTTCTGGAGCCGAAGGCGCACGAAATCGCCCCTGCCGCTACTTCTATCCGGATTCAGATCGACCTTCACCGTTGCGCGGGACCCGTCGATGTGCACGTCGAACGGGGACACCTCGTACCCGTTGAACGAGAAAACGAGTCGCCGGGCGAAGCGCTCGAGTGACTGCGGGGACGCGTCGACCCGCTCGGCGGGGCACAGCTGCGCGAACGCGGCGTCGTATTTGCCGTGCGTGACGTCGTGTAGGTAGTCGTTGGCGGCGTCGACCGGCGGCTTGACCTTCGTGACCCACAGCGTCCCGCTGGCAACGGCCAGCCCGACGATGACGCCGACCACGCCGATGAGCAGATAGATCCACAGGCGCGGCCGGCGCCTTCGGGGTGTGGGCGGGCTCCACGCCGGCGGGGGTGGTTGTCGCGGTGCCGTCCACGGGGCCGACGGCGGTGGCGGAGGTGGCTGGGCCACGTTCCGTCAGCCTCCAACGGCCTTCTCGAGGAAGCGTTCCCGTTCGACGATGACGCGGGTGATCTTCCCGGCCGCCACGAGCCCGCGGGCGTCGGTCACCGACACACGAAACGTGAGCCGCCGGCCGTGGACCGCCTCCAGCATCGCCTCCGCCTTCACGCCGCCGCCCACGGGGGTCGGCGCGAGGTGGTCGAGCTGGACGCGGTACCCGACGGTCGTGGTGCCCTCCTCGAGGCCCTTCTCGACCGCGAGAACGGTGGCCGATTCCGCCAGGCCGACGACCCGTCCGGTGGCGAGCACCGGCACGTCGCCGCTCTGGAACGAGGGCGCGGTGTCCTGCTCGGTCACGGTCATCTCGACCGTTGCCACGAGCCCGGGCTGAAGTGACACGGGCGTAGGGTAGCTGCGACGACAACAGAGTTACGGCACGGGAGCCATAGTGATCGACGAGCGCGTCCTCGACCGCACGCTGCACGCCGCGCTGCGCGCTGGTGGTGACTTCGCGGAGGTCTTCGCCGAGGACCGCCGCGCGTCGTCGGCGCGGCTCGACGACGGCAAGGTCGAGGAGCTCACGTCGGGGCGCGAGCGGGGCGCCGGTATCCGTGTCGTGCGCGGCGAGACCACGGGATACGCACACACGGCCGACCTGTCCGAGTCCGGATTGCGGGAAGCCGCCGACGCCGCGGCCGCGGCGGCCCGCGGGCGCGAAGGCGAGACGACCGTCGTCGGTCTCGAGCGCCGAGACGTCGCACCACCGCACGAGGTCCGCGTGCTCCCCGAGTCGGTCGAGAAGGGCCGCAAGGTGCAGCTGCTCGAGCGCGCCGACGACGCCGCCCGCGCCGAAGGTGACGCCATCAGCCAAGTCAGCGCCTCGTACGCGGATTCGCGGCGGCGCATCCTCGTGGCGAACTCCGACGGCCTGCTCACCGGCGACGACCAGGTCCGAACGCGCTTCTTCGTCCAGTGCGTGGCCGTCGCCGACACCGGGATGCAGACGGCGACGGAAGCGCCCGGCCGTACCGTGGGCTTCGAGCTGTTCGACGACATCGAGCCCGAGGAGGTTGCGCGCACGTCGGCCCGCCGCGCGCTGACGATGCTGCGCGCCCGGCCCGCGCCGACGGGCAAGCTCCCCGTCGTCCTGAAGCGGGGAGCGGGCGGAGTGCTGTTCCACGAGGCGTGCGGGCACGGATTGGAAGCCGACCTCGTCGCCAAGGACGCGTCCGTGTTCCGCGGCCGCACGGGTGAGCGGGTCGCGTCGCCGCTCGTCACGCTGATCGACGACGGCACCCTCCCTCGGGAGTGGGGCGCGTACGCGATCGACGACGAGGGCGCGCCGGCGCGGCCGAACGTGCTCATCGAGCAGGGCGTGCTCACCGATTACATGTGGGACCTGCTGCGATCACGGAAGGAAGGCCGTGAGCAGAGCGGCAACGGGCGACGTGAGACCTACCAGCACCTGCCGATGGTGCGGATGACCAACACGTACCTGCGCTCGGGCGAGGACGATCCCGACGAGATCGTGCGCCAGACGCCCTACGGCATCTACTGCGCCCAGCTCGGCGGCGGCCAGGTCAACACGGCGACCGGTGACTTCGTGTTCGGCATGACCGAGGCGTACCTCATCGAGAACGGCGAGATCACCGAGCCGGTCCGCGCCGCCAATCTCATCGGCAACGGTCCCGAGACCCTCCGCCTGGTCGACGCGGTGGGCAGCGACTTCGGGACGTGGCCCGGCACGTGCGGCAAGCTCGGCCAGGGCGTGCCCGTCTCCGCCGGCCAGCCCACGCTGCGGGTGGCCGAGCTGACGATCGGCGGAACGGCGGGGTGACTAGCGAGGACGCGACCGACCTGCTCGGGCTCGCACAACGCGTCGCCGCTGCCGCCGCCGACGGCGAAGAGGTCGAGGCCTACGTCGTGCGGTCGCGCGAGACCGACGTGCGCGTGTTCGACGGTGACGTCGAGTCACTGTCGGTCGCGGGTGTCGAGGGAGTCGGGGTGCGCGTCGTCAGCGACCAGCGGCAGGGGTTCGCGTGGGCGGGATCGCTGGATCCGGAGGTCGTCGACGAGACGCTGGCCGAGGCACGCGACAACGCCTCCTTCGGGGAGCCCGACGAGTGGAACGGCCTGCCGTCACCGTCCGACTTCGCCGGTGTCGAGCCGCCGGACCTCGACGTGTGGCGTGAGTCGCTCCTCGGCGTGTCCGCCGACGACAAGGTCGCCCTCGCCCTCGACGTGGAGCGAGCGACGCGCGCCGTCGATGCACGGGTGCGCGGCGTCGAGTACGCCGGGTATGGCGACACCGCAGCGGAGGCCGCGGTGGCGAACTCACTCGGCCTCGTGGCCACGACGCGGCGCACGATGTGCTCGTGCGCGTCGTTCGCGATGGCGGGCGAGGGCGACGAGACCCAGACCGGGTACGGCTTCTCTGCCGGGCGCACATTCGAGGAGCTCGATGCCGCCGAAGCCGCGTCCGACGCCGCGAGGCGCGCGACGCGCCTGCTCGGCGCGCGGAAGCCGCCGACGCAGCGACTACCCGTCATTCTCGACCCGCTCGTCACGCGCTCTCTCCTCGCGATCGTCGGATCGGCGCTCGGCGGTGAAGCAGTGCTCAAGGGCCGATCCATGTTCGTCGGACGGGAGGGTGAGCTGGTCGCCGCACCCGGCGTCACGCTGCGGGAGGACCCCACGGTCCCGGACGCGCTCGGCGCGTCGAGCCACGACGCCGAAGGGGTACCGACGCGCCGCGTCGATCTGATCGACGGCGGCCGGCTCCTCGGCTACCTCCAGAACACCTACACCGGCCGTCGCTCTGGTGTGGCGACCACCGGGTCGGCGGTGCGCGGCGGGTTCAAGTCGACGCCGGGGGTCGGCGCCCGGGCGCTGCACCTGGAGCCGGGCTCGCTCGGGCCCGACGAGATCCTGGCGTCGGTGCCGACGGCGTTCTTCGTCCAAGCGGTGAGCGGGCTGCACTCGGGCACGAACCCCGTGAGCGGCGACTTCTCCGTCGGCGCCGAGGGCCTGCTCGTCCGGGGTGGCGAGCTCGCGGAGCCGGTGCGCGAGGTGACGATCGCCTCGACCCTGCAACGGATCCTGCTCGACGTGGGCGAGGTCGGCTCGGACCTCACGTGGCTCCCAGGGGGTGGGGCGGGAATGACGCTCCTGGTGACCGAAATGACGATGAGCGGCGAATAGATACGACGGATCACGGCAGGGGAGACGGCGTGCAGGATCTGACGGGCAAGGTGGCGGTCGTTACCGGCGGGGCCAGCGGCATCGGCTTCGCCATGGCAGAGCGACTGGCAGGCGCGGGCATGCCGCTGGCGATCGCCGACGTCGAGGAGGACGCCCTCGACGCCGCCGCCAAGCGGCTGAACGACGGCGGGACCGAGGTGCTCGCCGTCCCCGCCGACGTCTCGAATGCCGAAGCCGTCGACACATTCGCCGACCGGGTGCGCGAGCGCTTCGGCGGCATCACGTCGTCTGCAACAACGCCGGCGTTGGCGGCCACGGCTTGGCGACGTGGGAGAGCCCGCTGTCGGAGTGGCAATGGGTGCTGGGCGTCAACCTCTGGGGCGTCATCCACGGCATTCGCGCCTTCGTGCCCGCACTCGTGGAGCAGAACGAGGGCCACGTCGTGAACACTGCGTCCATGGCGGGCCTGACCACGCTCCCGTTCATGGCCCCGTACAGCGCGAGCAAGCACGCGGTCCTCGCCACGTCCGAGGCGCTGCACCACGAGCTGACGATGGTCGGCTCGGCTGTGAAAGTGAGTGTGCTGTGCCCCGGTTTCATCAAGACCCGTATCGCCGACGCCAACCGCAACTGGCTCGATCGGTTGGGCCCCGAGCCGGCGCGTGACAACCCGGCGTCCGAGGTGATCGAGCCGCTGGTGCGCGGGTTGGTCGACGCGGGCAAGTCGCCCGAGGAGCTCGCCGATCAGGTGCTGGACGCGATCCGTGAGGAGCGGTTCCTCGTGATCACGGAGCCCGAGATTTGCAAGGGCGCGGTCGACAACCGTGCCGCGATGCTCGACGGGAACGATCCCGTGCTGCCGGCCTTGGGGTGACGCCTACGCGGCGCGAGTGCCGCGCCGTTCGAGGATGGCGTCGAGCTCACTGATCACGGCCACAGGATCCTCGCCGAATTGGGCGGCCTCCATGCCCACCGCGCGCGCCGCCTCGACGTTGTCGCGATTGTCGTCGATGAACACGGCAGAAGTCGGTTCGATTGCGAGACGCTCGCACGTAAGAAGATAAATCCGTCGGTCGGGCTTGCGGACGCCGACCTCGCTCGAGTCGACGATGACCGCGAACAGCTCGTCGACCGGGAACGTCGCGCGCCATGCCGACCCGAACTCCTTGACGTTGTTCGTGAGCAGCGCCAGCTTCATGCCCTCGGTCTGGAGGCGCCGGATCCTGTGGACCACCGGCCAGTGGATCCCCAGCGGCATGTCTCGAGTGAACTGGTGGTACCCCTCGAGGTCGATGGGACGGCCCAGCACCTGCGGCGCGCGCTCGACGACACCGGCCATGTACTCGTCGAGGCCGATTTCGCCGGTCTCGAGCCGGTGCCAGTCGTGCGTGACCGCCGAGGCCGCCTCGGGGGGCGCACCGTCACCCGGGTCGCCCCCGCCCTCGCTGCCGATGTAGGCGCTCTCACCAAAAATGAGCTCGAGGACCGAGCCCTCGGGGTACCCCATGTCGGCCTCGAACCGGCCGATGCCGCGGAACAGCGGAGTCGAGATGACGCCTCCGAAGTCCCAGATGACAGCTTCGATCGGCGCATCGTCCACGGGCGGAGGCTACCGGCGCGGTCCGCCGTGCGCGGTTGAGCTCAGTCCTTCCGCATTGGTTAGGGTCCCGGACTTGCGACCGATCTATTGCACGATCCCGAGGCGGTCACTGGCGATCGTCGCACTGGTGTGCGCGGCCGCGTTCACGGCTCTCGCCGTGTACGTGTGGTCGTCACCGGACGGAACGGCCATCGAGGGCCACATCACCGACGCGATCACGTCGACGACGAAGGACGGCACCTACCGCCTGTTCAACGCCATCAGCGCGCTGGGATCGACAGGGGCGGTAGCGGTCGGCGCAGTGGTGCTGGCCATCTTCGCGTTCTGGTGGTGGCGCAACGTGCGTCTGGCAGTTGTGTGCGTGCTGGGACCTGCGCTGGCTGGTGCCGGCGAGATCGTGATCAAGAAGGTCATCGGGCGGCCACGGCCGCCCACCGCCGGCTTGAGCGGGGAGGGAGGCTTTAGCTTCCCATCTGGTCACGCGTCGGGAGCGACGGCACTGGCCGTGGTGATCGTGCTGCTCGCGTTCGCGGCCTTCCCGCGACGCCATCCCCTGCGCGTCGTCCTGGTTGTTGCCGCAGTTCTGTACGCCGTTGCGATTGCCGTGTCGCGGGTCGTCATCGGTGCGCACCTTCCGTACGACGTCCTCGGCGGGGCGTTACTGGGGACGGTCGCGACGCTCGTCGCGATTCTCGTGCTGCTTCCGGAACGCGCGACGGCGAACGGTTTGGCCAGATCTACCGCCCTGCCGCGCTGACGTCACCGGTTGGCCATCGGAGTGGTGTCCTCGGGTGGGACGAGCGCGATCGTGACCACGCCGGTCGCGGCGGCGAACGCCAGACGCGGCGTGTCTGCCTCGGTGACCAACAGCGTTACCCCCAGACCGGCACCGCTGCGCGCGCTGGTGGCTGTCTCCAACGAGGCCGGTGTGTCGTCGGTACCGAGCACGAGGACCCCACGCGCGGCCACGACCGTGGGCGCAGGGCCGCCCGCCTCTCTGTTCCCGGAGTCGAAGGTCGCGAGCACGTCGACTGAGCTGCCGATGGGCGGGCGCAGCGCATCGCGTACGACGATCCGCAAGGCGCGCATCCCCGCGGGTATGGCGCCGTTGAGCCCGGTGCGGCGGCGCGGCGCCACGTTGCCGTCGACCACGAAGGCGCCCTGCACCACCGGTACGGCCACCACTCGTCCGCGCGCTTCGGTGGGCGACATCGCACCGGACGGCAGCTGGGAGCGGTGCACCGACCGAACTCTGACGTCGTCGTCGCCGATCGTCGTGCCCACCGCGAGATCGCGGACCGCCGCTGCGACGGGGCGAGCCGGTCCGAGCGCGCGTGCTCGGTTATGCAGGGCGGCCAGATCGGTGGCGACGATGACGGCGGTCACGATGGCGACGAGGACCGCGCCGACCCAGAGCAGCACGGCGCGGGGTGAGCGACGACGCATGACGATTCCCCTCTCGAGCGGTGGCGCGACGGCGCGCCGGCGAAAGGGGAAGGTGGAAGGAAGCGGTGGGGGAGGACTCGCCGCCCGCGGCGACGAAGATTACGTCGAGGAGGGGCCGCTCTTCGAGGGCTTGGACTCCTTCGAGCCGCTGGAGCCGTCGCTCTTCGATCCCGTCGAGTCCTTGGAGCCCGAGGAGCTCTTGGTGTCGCCGGAGCCGTTGCCGGAGCTCTCCTTCGACGGCTCCTTGCCCTTGGAGTCCTTGGAGTCGCCCGAGCCGCTCTTCCGGCTCCCGGTGCGGCTATCGGTCCGGTAGAAGCCCGAGCCCTTGAGCACGATGCCCGCCGGAGCCATCACCTTGGTCAGCTTGCCGCCACAGCCGGGGTGCTCGGTGAGCGCGTCGTCGTGGATGGACTGCCACACCTCGAACTCCTCGCCGTCGTTGTCGCAGCGGTAGCGGTAGGTGGGCATGGGCGTCCTTGCTTGCCGGACCGTCGTCGTTGGCACTCTTCGGATTCGACTGCTAATGGTACCGGAGTGCCGGGCGTGCTGTTCCTCGTCCCGCTCGCCTACCTCCTCGGCAGCTTCCCGACTGCCGCGCTCGTCGCGCGCGCGACGGGTCACGACATCCTCCGCGAGGGCTCTGGCAATCCGGGGGCGTCGAACGTCTACCGCTTGGCCGGATGGAAGGCGGGCTTGATCGCGTTCGTGGGCGACTTCGCCAAAGGCGCCATCCCTTCGGCGGTCGGTCTCGTCCTCGATGGCCACCGCGGCGCATACCTGCTCGGGTTCGCCGCCGTCATCGGGCACGTCCTGCCGGTGATGTTCCGGTTCCGCGGTGGGCGGGGTGTGGCTACTGCCGGTGGCACCTTGGCCGTGATCTTCCCGCTGATCACGCTGGGCCTGGCGCTGGTCTGGTTCATCATTGCCCGGGGCCTACGCAAGGCGTCGGTGGGATCGATCGTCGTCACGGTCGCGTTCCCGGTGCTGGTGGCGTTGACGGGTCACGAGTGGGGTGACGTGGTCGTCACTTCGGCGCTCTCGCTCGTAGTGCTCTCGCGGCACCTGCCGAATCTGCGCCGTCTGTTCCGCGGCGAGGAACCCGGTCTGGGAGGGGATCCGCCGGGCGATACCGTTTCGCAGTGAGCACCGTACGCAAGGCGGTGATTCCCGCAGCCGGGCTGGGCACGCGCAGCTTGCCCGCGACGAAGGCGCAACCCAAAGAGATGCTGCCCGTCGCCGACAAGCCATCCATCCAGTACGTGGTCGAGGAGGCCGCCCAAGCCGGCATCGACGACATCCTCATCATCACCAGCCGCGGCAAGCGCGCCATCGAGGACCACTTCGACCGCAACGTCGAGCTGGAGCTCTACCTCGAGAAGAAGGGCAAGACCGACCTCCTGAAGGAGGTCCAGGCGGTCAACGACCTTGCCCGCGTCCACTACGTCCGTCAGCACGATCCGCTCGGGCTCGGTCACGCGGTGTCCGTCGCGCGCGACCACGTGGGATCGGAATCGTTCGCCGTGCTCCTCGGCGACGACATCATGGTCGACGACGCCAATCTGCTGCGACGGATGCTCGACGTCCACCACGAACGCAACGCATCGGTGCTCGCGATCCTCGAAGTGCCACTCGACGAGATCTCCGCGTACGGATGCGCGGAAGCAGAGCCGGTGGCCGAGGGCGTGGTGCTCATCCGCTCGCTGGTCGAGAAGCCCCCGCCGGAGGAAGCGCCCTCGAACCTGGCAGTGATCGGGCGGTACGTGTTCACGCCCGACATCTTCGACGCCCTCGAGCAGATCGAGCCGGGCGCGGGTGGAGAGCTCCAGCTGACCGACGCGATCGCGCTGCTTGCTCAGCGCCAGCCCGTGTACGGGTGTGTCTTTCAGCACGGCCGTTACGACATCGGGCGCAAGATCGACTTCCTGCGCGCCAACATCGAGCTCTCGCTCGAGCATCCCGACCTCGGTCCCGAGCTGGGTGAGCTGCTCGCCGACCTGGTCCGGCGGCGCAACCTGTCCTGAGCCGACGATGATCCCTCTCGCCGACGTCCAAACCGAGATCCTCGGCGCGGTCGCGCGGCTCGACGCGGTGAGCGTGCCCCTGCGTGACGCGCTCGGGCTCGTCATGGCGCGCGATGTTGTCGCCGGCGAGGCCGTCCCGCCGTTCGCGAACACGGCCATGGACGGATACGCGGTGCGCGCCACGGACACGGCCGGCGCGGGACCAGAGGCACCGCTGCGGCTCGCCGTGGTCGGCGAGCTGCCGGCAGGTCGGGCGCCGACGCAACCGGTCGGGGGCGGTCAGGCCATCCGGATCATGACGGGCGCGCCGATGCCCGACGGCGCCGACGCCGTCGTCATGGTCGAGTACACCGAGCGCGACGGCGACGGCGTGCGCGTCCTGCACGCCGCCGAACCCGGCGATCACGTACGGCGCGCGGGCGGTGACCTCGCTCCTGCCGACCTCGTGTTCGCGGCCGGCACCGCGCTCGGGCCTGCCCATCTCGGTGTGCTCGCGAGCTTGGGCGTCTACGACGTCGATGTCGTGCGGCGTGCCCGTGTCGGCGTGCTCTCGACCGGCGACGAGCTCGTAGAGCGGGGCGAGCTGCGCCCGGGACAGATCCGTGACTCGAACCGGCCCATGCTCGTCGCGCTGGCGGCCGAGGCGGGCACTGACGCCGTCGACCTCGGCGTCGCGCCCGACGACGAGGACATCATCACGCGCACCCTCGAGGACGCGCTCGCGTC
>JALZAA010000104.1 GCA_030948625.1 Actinomycetota bacterium | reverse complement strand
GGCGACCCGGCCAGGTCGACCACGCCGTCGCGCGTCACGAGCCAGCGGCCTCCCGGAGGCGTCGTGCTCGGGTGCCGCCGGCTCACCCGGCCGGCACGGAGTTGTTGGAGGCGCCAGCGCAACAAGGGCGGTGCGAGCAGCGTGGTGCTCAGCACGACCAGCAGAAGCGCCGCGTACTGGTCTCCGTTGAGGATGCTCTCGCGCAGGCCGATGGTCGCGAAGATCAGCCCGACCTCCCCTCGGGGAATCATGCCCAGCCCGATGAGCGATTTGTCGCCCGGGGACCCGAACACGCCGACGGCGGCGGCGATCTTGCCCGCGACCGCGACGGCGAACAACGCGGCGGCGATCGCGATCACCGTCGGGTCGATGAACGCGCCGACGTCGGTGTCGATCCCGATCTGCAGGAAGAACACCGGGATGAAGAGGTGACCCACGGGCGCGAGCTCACGGGTGATGCGTTCGGAGGCGCTGCTCCGCGACAGCGAGAGCCCGGCCACGAACGCGCCCACGATCGGCGCGAGCTGGGCGGCGTCGGCAAGCTCGGCGAACGCGAGCGTGAACGCGAGGGCGAGCGCGACGACGGTGCCGGTCGACCGCGCGTACCGGTTCAGGAACTGGAACAGCGGCGGCGCAGCGCGTGAGCCGACGGCGGTCGTCGCGACCAGGAACGCGAGCGCGATGGCGAGGATGCCGAGCACGCTCAGAAAGGAGACGCTGCCCTCGGAGACGATCCGGACGACGACCGTGAGGATCACGAGTCCCAACACGTCGTCGGCGACCGCGGCGCCGAGCACGGTGCGGGCCTCGACGCTGGCGAGGGCGCGCAGGTCGCTGAACACGCGAGCGGTGATGCCGACGCTCGTCGCCGCCAGTGCTGCGCCGAGGAACAATGCCGTGTTCGCGTCGTAGCCAAAGAGCTCGGAGACGCCGAATCCGCCGGCCATCGGCAGCGCGACACCGATCACCGCCACCGCGACGGATGCGCGCCCGACCGCGCCCAGCTCGGTCAGGTTCATCCCCATTCCCACCTGGAGGAGGAGCAGGATCACGCCGATCTCGCCGAGCACCCGCAGGGTCTGCTCGGTCCCGACGAGGTCGAGCGCCGACGGGCCGATCGCGACGCCGGCAAGGATCTCGGCGACGACGGGTGGGAACCCGATCCGCTCGGCGACCTCGGCCGCGACTTTGGCCGCGACCAGGACGATCAGGATGTCGAGGAGGACGCCGGTGACGGACACGAAGTCGTCAGCTAGCGCGCATCGGCTCTCGGCTGTGCCGGCTGCATCAGGTACCCGCGTGAGCGGACGGTGCGGATCTCGAGCCCGAGCGACGCGATCCGCCGCCGGAGCCGGAGCATGTGCACGTCGAGGGCGTTGCGCGTCGGCGCGCCGCTCGGCCAGGCGCGCCGGGACAGGGTGTCGCGGCCCACGACGGCGCCAAAGCGGTCGACGAGCGTGGCAGCGAGCGAAGACTCGACCGGCGACAGCGCCACCCAGCTCCCCCGGTTGCGGAGCAACCCGTCCCCGTCGACCTGCGGCGCCGGTTGATCGGTCGTGGCGCGGGAGGACAACGCCGCCACGCGGGCCCGCACGTCGCGGTCATCGGCGGGGAGCCGGATCCAGTCCTCGAGGCAGTCGGTCAGGTCGGGCGGCGCCGACTCGCCGTTCAGGAGCAGCAAGCGGGGAGCCCCGTCGGCCCGCAGCTGCTGGAGCCGGGCGTCCTCCTCGGGCCAGCGCACGAGCACCACATCCATGCGTGGACGGTAAAGGGACAACGTTTCGCGACTGTTTCGCCGTGGTGAACGGTGTTTGTTGGCCGGGACGGCCCAATACGCTGTCCGAGATGAGTCAGACGCTGTCCGAGAAGGTGTGGGAACGGCACGTGGTGCGCCGGGCCGAAGGAGAGCCCGACCTGCTCTACGTCGACCTGCACCTGGTCCACGAGGTGACCTCGCCGCAGGCGTTCGACAGCTTGCGGCTGCACGGGCGCCGGGTCCGCCGCCCTGACCTCACGGTCTCGACGATCGACCACAACAACCCCACCACGAGCCGCGACCGCCCGGTCGAGGACCCGATCTCGGCCAAGCAGATGGATGTCCTCTCCCGGAACTGCGAGGAGTTCGGCATCCGCATGTACGGGATGGGCGACCCGGGCCGGGGCATCGTGCACGTGATCGGCCCGGAGCAGGGGCTGACCCAGCCCGGGCTCACGATCGTCTGCGGTGACAGCCACACCTCCACCCACGGCGCCTTCGGCGCCCTCGCAGTCGGGATCGGCACCAGCGAGGTCGAGCACGTGCTCGCGACGCAGACGCTCCCGCAGGTGAAGCCGGGCACGATGGCGGTCACGGTCGAGGGTGTGCTCCCGGCCGGCGTGACCGCGAAGGACATCG
>JALZAA010000058.1 GCA_030948625.1 Actinomycetota bacterium | reverse complement strand
CCACCGACCTTCACGTCGAATCGCTCTTTCGAGTCGCCCTCGCCAAGACCACGGTCTTGCAGCGGTTACTGATCGCGAACCCATGCCGGGAGCATCGACAGCGCATTCGTACTGTGTTCGCCAAACCTCTGGAGCGATCGTGCGTTGTGCGCCAATACGAAGATCTCGCTGACTTCGCAGGCCACGGCGGATCGAGCACGTGGTGAACCCGAAAGGGCCTGCCGTTCGCCTTCACAACGCGACGGCTCCGTGATGTCAGAGATCGGCAGTCGCGACCGTCGGTCACTGTAACCGACGGTCATCGCCTCCGGCGGTTGCGAATGAGCAGGTGGCACGATCGCGGGTGAGAGGCCGCGGCATGCCGACGCCTACCGGTACTCCTTCGCCTCGTGAGAGTGCATAGAAGTTGTCATCTTCTATAGGAGATGCGTGCGCGCTCGCCCGAGGACTCGAGGGAGCACGGTCTGTTGCACATCGAGCCCAGACGCGGACCGGGGAGTCGCGACGGACCGCTGCCGAGGCCACGGTCGGGAGGCCAGAGAGTTGGCACATTCCGTATGTGGTTGCTTCGCCTCGGCGGAAGACGCCCGGGGGATCTACCACCGTGGTCACAATGCGAACGCGCACTTCCGGTGGCACGAAGTTCGCCCGTTCCTGCTCGTGGTCCGTCCCCCTCGCGGCGAAAGCGCGAAGAAACTACGCCCACCCCTCAAGTTCACTGCGTTCATCGCGCATTAGCCGCCTAGAGGGCATCCAAATCGCGTCCCTTCACCGCCGAACCATCCGCATCTGAAGTGGGTCGGAAGGGCGAGCTAAGTGGATCAAGCCCCGAACTACGCGGAACTACACGCTCCGCCAACCCACCGCCTGGAAGTCGCTGCGCGTCAAGGCACACCGAACGGTTCTGGCGCGCGTGAGAAGGAGGATCGAGTCGTCGTTCTGTGCGCGTCGCCGAGCCGGCGTTCTGGGGGATCTCGGCGTTGTCGATTTGTGCGGCCTGTTCTCGTGGCAGAACGAGCGCGGAGCGGGCAATCGGTGCTGGTTCGCGAGTGCAGGCGCGACGCGTCGGTACGGTGCTGCCGCCGCTCGGCATCCGGGCATTACGCGTGGGTGCGAGCCGGTTCCAGAAACGATCCGGCGGGCGTTTGCTTCGCCGCGGTTGCCGGTTGGGTTCCGGCGAAGGGGCTTGGCCGGAGGCAACGGAGGAAGGCATTCACGAATGAACGAGTGCCTTCGATCTGGAGCCGCTCCGAGAGCACCGCTTCTTCGTAGCTGATGTGTCGCAGGTGCCAGTGAGTGAGCGTCTCGCTGTCGGTGCGGACGATGAGATCCTCGACCCAGCCCAGGTAGGTCGAGCACATTTCCGGGTGAGGCTGTCGGAGCAGCATCCAAAACGGTTCCGCAGGCCGGTCTGCGAGGTCGACGCGAACGATGAGGCCCTTCCTCGGAAGGCGGTCGACGTCGACGAGCTTGCATGTTGCCCACAGCACGTACGCGGCGTCGACGTGCTGCGGCTCCACTTCGAGCCAGCGTGCCCCCCACGATCCCATCGCGTCGGTGACTGCCTTTAACTCTCGTCCCTTCTCGGTGAGCATGTAGATGTAGCGGCTTCGTCCTGAGCCGCTTGCCTCCTTGGAAACGATGCCGTGCTGTTCCAGTAGCTCGAGGCGCTGGGCGAGCAGAGCCTTGCTGATCCCTGGTGCTCCCTCCATGAGCTCCCCGAAGGTTCGGCAGCCCGCGAGGAGGTTCCGAACGAGGATGGGCGTCCATCGCTCGGCGAACAGCTCTGACGTCCTGGCAATCGGGCAGTACTGCCCGTAGGTCCTCATCGGAGCCAGTGTCTCCGACGTCATCGACGCCGACAAGTTCATTTTTTGGGATGGAGTTCGCCGTCCACGTCGTTCATGCTCGCCGGCGGACGTGTTGTCTCAAGGAGAGGTCAGTCGTGGAGAACCCATCGTGTTCTTGAAGCAGCGCCTGCGATCGACAGACCTTCTCCGGGGAGTCCTCACCGTCATTCCTTCGGCCGTGGTGACCCAGGCCATCGCCGCCGCCGGGGCTGATTTCGTGCTGATCGATCGCGAGCACGGGCCGATCGGACCTGAGGCCATGCACGCCATGGTTGCGGCTACCGCTGGCACAGACTGTGCGCCGGTCGTGCGCGTGCCCAGTATCGATGAAGCTGACACCAAGGCTGCGTTAGATGCAGGAGCCGAGGGAATCCTCTTTCCGCTGGTCCGTTCTGCCGATGACGCGGAGCGATGTGTCTCCTACTTGACTTATCCGCCGTCTGGACTTCGTGGCTGGGGTCCGTTCGTTGCCCATTCGCGATACCAAACGTCGCTGTTGGATTATGCAGGAAGCGTCGGTCCCGAGATCGCGTGTGGCCTCCTGCTGGAGACTGTCGAGGCAGTGGAGAACATCGATGAAATACTTCGCGTGTCTGGCATCGATTTCGTAATCGCAGCGCAGTTCGACCTGAGTACGGCCTTGGGTGTCCACGGCCAGTTCGACTCTCCTGCCTTCGTTGAGGCTATGACGACCCTCGAAACAGCGGTGGCGTCCAGTCAGCTACCCGCCGGTGGCGCCGCGTTCACTCCACAACAAACCAGCTCTCTGATCGCGAAGGGCTACCGAGTTCTGGTCCACGGCTTCGACGGGTTGATGCTCAAGGAGCGGGTCGAAACCTTCAAGACCTGGACGTAGATCGAGTACCCACGTATCAGAGATCGCTTTCCGCGGGAGCTTGAGCAACCCCCTCCGTAGCGGATCCTCTGCTGACTTCGCGGCCGACGCCGAGGTTCGGGGCGCACATTCGCTGCCGCTCTCGCGAGGTGGCGGGAACGAGAAATCGGTTGCGTGATCTCGGAACAGCGACGGGATTTCTCACTCAGGCGCATGATCATGAAGTTGTATCGGCGGCGCCACGTGGGCCTAGCCTCCCCGTGCAGAGGAAGGGATCATCCAGCAAGAAGGAGATGTCGGCATGGTCAAAGTCGGTGACCGGGTGGAACTGGCACCAACAAAGGTTGGGCGACGCCCGCGCAGCGGCCTGGTCACTGCGGTCCGGGGCCAAATGATCACGGTGCGCTGGGACTCCGGGGAGGAATCCATGGTCGTGCCCGCCAGCGGCACGCTCTCAGTGCAGGGCCACAAGGCCAAGAGCACGGGCCCAACCGTGAAGAAAGCCAAGAAGGCGGCTGCTGCCGCCAAGCGGGCGGCCGGAAGGACGGCGAGCACCACCGACAAGGTCGCGCGCCGAGCGGCCAAGGGGGTGGAGGGTCGCAGCGCCGAAGCGGCTAAGGCCGTGGAACGAGGAGGCGCGCGGGCCTCCAAGGCGCTCAAGAAGAGCGCTGGTCGGGCAGCCAAGACCGTCGCGGCCAGCTCGTCGAAGGCAAAGAAGGCAGTGGACAAAGCCGCACCCAAGGCGGCTGGGCGTACCCGCAAGTCGCGGAAGCGAGGGCGGTGACCGAGCAGCCCGTCGCTCGACACCAATGGGCGGCGCGTGCGTGAACAGATCCACCCGAGCCGTCTTGCGGCGAGTAGATGAGTTCCGGAGCGGCTCTCCCAGGGCCGCGTGCAAACGACCTCAAGATGATGCGCGCGAGGCGACCTGCGATCACACGGCCTCGGGCACGCATAGTTTTCGCGAATTGAGTTAGCTGAAGGCGTGCAGGACGTTAGCGGAAGGCTCACAAGCACGAGACTTCTCGGGGTCCGCCCGTTGGGTTGTCGCGCGAGCTTCGGTGCACTCAACTAGCAGCAGAAGAGAAGAGAGGGGATCGGGATGTTCGTTCAGGTGTTTCAGGGGAAGATACGGGATGGTGACCTTTGGGCGCGCCGGGTCGAGGCGTGGCGCGGGGAGATCAAGCCCAAGACGAGCGGCTTTCTCGGGTTCACCTCCGGCGTTACCGCGGAGGGCGACGCGATCACTGTTGTCCGCTTCAAATCCGAGGAGACGGCCCGGGCCGACAGCGATCTACCCGAACAGGGAGCATGGTTCGAGGAAACCTCAAAGGCCTTCGATGGAGAGGTCACGTTCCACGACTGCCGCGAGGTCGACG